>USSP01000267.1 GCA_900557385.1 uncultured Lachnospiraceae bacterium | reverse complement strand
AGCCTTGGAAACGTAGAGTTTCCGGGGCTTTTGTCGTTTCCGGGCAACTTTCTGATTTGTCGATCGAAGCCCAAAACAACCGAAAAGGCATTCCGTTTTCCATTTTAATTTGGAAAACTTTTTGGAAAATCAAAGATCATTCTCAGTACAGTGATTTACATAGCAATCACATTTTTAATGAGGATGATACCTATGAGTAAAAGAAGACATGGAGAAGGCTGCTGGGATAGCATCTCAGTAAAAGGAATCACCTACAAACGATTTCGTATTGATGGGCAAAGCTTTACCGGCAAGACAGAAAAGGCATGTAAAGCAAAATACCTAAAATGGAAGAATGGTCAAAAAACCAACCTGACAGACACAAAGACAACTGTCAAACAAGTAGCACTAGAATGGCTTGACAGCAAAAAAAAACATATCAAATCATCAACTGAAATACCTGTCACAGCTTTTTTACCGGGAAACCGGCATCCATTTAAAACAATATTTAACGGAATATATTATGGAACGGGGCAGAGAACTTCTGATAAGCACCAATCTTTCTATTGCAGCGATCAGCAGTCAATGTGGTTTTAGCGAACCCCATAACTTTTCCCGTTCAATCCGCCACACTTACGGTATGAGTCCTTCCCAGCTCCGGCAGAATTTTAAACAGCATTAAAAAGAGGAGGACCGGTCTTATATCAAACCTGTCTTCCTCTTTCCACCTGTCTCTCTTAACTCGCTCTCGTTATTTTTAAATGGTTCCTGTTACCACCAGCGTGCTGACTCCCGGATTTGCTACCCATGCACCACTGACAGGATCCTGGGTATAAGTGGCTGCCGGTACCGTGATCTCCCCTGCTGCCGTTGCAAATACCCCTGTAGTCTCATCATAGGTGTACTCCGTCGGATCTGTCCATGCCGTACCGTTAAAGGTTACGGTCAGATTTGACAAAACAGGATCAAAGGTATCTGTGATCACTGCCCCGGTTGCTGCATTGGCTGCCACATTGCCAAAATTCTGGATCACGAAAGTATACGTCAGCGTACCGTTTTCCGTCACCGGTACCGGGCTGATCGATTTCGTAATATTCAGATTTGGTGCACTGACAGCACCAATC
Source organism: uncultured Lachnospiraceae bacterium (assembly GCA_900557385.1). Taxonomy (GTDB): domain Bacteria; phylum Bacillota; class Clostridia; order Lachnospirales; family Lachnospiraceae; genus UMGS2037. Next base: position 2,087 of record USSP01000267.1, on the reverse strand, counting down.
GTTTCCGTCACCTTGATTGGAGTGATCCCTCCTCCGGTGATCGTCGCCGTATTGGTGATCTCAGATTCCGCTGCCAATGGAGCATTCTGATTGACAGATGCCTCATAAATGATCGTAGCATTTCCCCCTGCAGGTACATTGATCCCTGTGACAGTCATCGGCGGACCTGCGGTAACTGTTGGTGTTGTCTGCAGGGTACCATTGACATAATAATTGATCGTTCCGGCAACATAAGTCAATGGAACCAGTTCTCCTGTCCCAAAGGTATACGCTCCTAAATTATCCGTCAGCGTAAGCCCTGTGACCGGAATCGTCCCGGAATTGACAATGCTCACAATATACGTGACATTATCATTCTGCCCATAAGTCGCTCTGACAGCTGTCTTGGTTGCAGAAAGCACCTCAAGGATCTCCCCCACTGCAATGTTGGAGTTTGTCACAGCATTTCCATACCGCAGCTGCGCCTGATTTGTAAATCGTGCCATATCATTTTCCATCCTTTGCTATGAAAGTATATTACAGTATATGACAACTTTTTCAGATGGTTCTGTTAATTTACCAAATAAACTGCTGTATTTCTGCAATATCCGAAGTACCGTATCTCCCGAATATAAATAATCGTTTAAAGCTATCATTTGTTCTTTACCACCCTCTCCTGTTGGTTTTGTCTGCCTGCCGGATTCATTAAAAAACACCTCTACATCGCCATTTTATAAATTCGGTACATATCCTCCTGATCCTCTGTTCCTTTTCCAAAAACCACCTTTGTCGGTGCATAATAATCAAAATTTGTCATCTCTATCTCTGCGTTTCTAATATTAGTTTTCTTTTTGTTCTGTATTTTTCGCCTCACAGACGCACTATTTATCCTTGTATTTTATCATTGCTCTAATGTCAGGCCAATTATCCTCTCTTTGATCTCCTGTCCTATGATCTCTGACTGTGCTCCCGTTTTTTCTGCTCCCGGAACGTGATCATCATTTCTCTGGTGAGACTTAAGCCTTCCGGGTCATCCGGAACATCCCGGTAATCCACCCATTCTGCCAGGGAAAGCTCTGTTTGATCCAGATGGATTTCTTCTTCCTGTGCCAGATCGCAGAAATATCCCAGCAAAAGATTACTGTCATATCCCCATGGCTGACTTTTGTAATAACGGATATTTTTCACAGAAAGACCAACTTCCTCCATGACCTCGCGGTGGATCGTCTCCTCAAAACTCTCTCCGATCTCTACAAAACCGGCGATCAGAGCATATCCGCGGTACGGATTGTTGTTCACACGGTATCTGGACATCAGAAGACGGTCCCCATCGGAGATCGCAACGATCACGGCCGGGGAAATCTTCGGATACTCAGTCTGTCCGCACTCCGGGCATACCAGCGCGCGCTCGGTCTTGCTGTTCTCCATCAGGTGGCCGCAGCATCCGCAGTACTTTCTGCTCTCCTTAAAGCGGTGGATCTGGGTAGCAGTGATCCCTGCGAACGCCTGGTACATCGGATGCATCTTCCGATATGCCGCTGTCGGGCAGAGCTCGTATGCGTCGGAGACATGTTCCGGCATCTCTGTCACATAGTAATAATGATTTCCATCGATCGCGAACAGATAGTACGCGTTCTCTTTCAGCGCTTCTTTGTCTTCCGGGAAATCAGAAAACTTCGGAATCTCATGATTCTCCTCAGCTGTTTTTCTCAAAAGTGTCTTGCTCTTCTTGATAAAGAGGACAAAGTCCTCATCCTGCGCCTTCGGCTGCCCGTAAGTCAGATCAAATTTATGTGGGGCGATTTCCTGGATCATTCTTTCTCTCCTATTCATTAATATAAGTTTCCACTCTCTGCTCTGTACACAACTTTCCTCGTTTTTCTCAGACGGAAACCATGAAATTTTCATGCTGCAGTACACGGACACACTCTGTCCGCAAAAATTACCGCATCGTTTTTATGATACGCCGCCCCCGCCCTTTTGTCAATCCGGCAAAATCCGCTAAGATCAGCAAAACTCTTCCCCCGGCATGGCAACCTATGAGATCTATGTTGACGAACATTTTTATTTGTCGTATAATGCCAGACAGTATGCCTTTTTCAGGAATT
>USSP01000266.1 GCA_900557385.1 uncultured Lachnospiraceae bacterium | reverse complement strand
ACCTTCGATATCTCCCATTTCCATGGCTTTTGCCGTACCAATAGCATGAGCGGAAGACCCCAGGGCTACGCCCCTTGCAATAGGCTCTGTGATGCGAAACAGCTTTAAAATCGGCTCTGCCAGCATATTGCCCAATACACCGGTGGTCACAATGGCTGCTACGGTAATGGTCACATAGCCGTCTAATTCTTCTGCCACACCCATACCAATGGCGGTGGTAATGGATTTCGGCAATAGTGTTACATACTCCATATGGGAAAGCCCAAGCAAAACAGACAGAATCAGAATCACCACAAGACTGCTGAGAACACCTGACAGTATTCCTGCCATCACTGCCTTAAAGTTTTTGCGCAGCAGCGTCAGCTGCTCATACAAGGGAATGGCCAGGCTGACCGTAGCGGGTGTAAGAAACCAGCTTAAATATTTGGCGCCTTCATTGTATGTATCGTAATCTACTTTACCTGCAATCAGTACCAGAATTGTCACGATAATGGAAAGAAGCAGGGGATTAAACAGTGCCAGTCCCGTTTTCTTTTTCAGCCAGCAGCCTAACATGTAAACCACAAGGCTCAGCGTCACTCCCGCCATGGCAGAATTTAAAAACAGATCATTCATGCTCTTTTTCCTCCTTCTTTCTACTGTGGCGGATAACACGCTGGGTAATCCGTCCACTGATTCCCATGACAAGAACGAGGGAAATTACGATAATCACCACGACCGGTACCAGCATGGGCTTTAACACACCCCAGGATTCCATCAACCCTACGCCTGCCGGAATAAACATCACCGGCATAATCTCAATCAGAAACTTGCCTGCATCCTGTACATCCTCTAGTTTGACCAGGCCGGTCAGCAACAGGATAAATAAAAGAACCATTCCGTAAATACTTGCGGGAACAGGCAGTGGAAGGAAATACTTCAACGCCTCTCCCACAAAAGAGAGGGCAAGTATAATGAGAAACTGCTTTAAAAATTTCATTTGCATAACCTCTTTCGTAAAAACACTGTTCCTAATTATACTTCCGGCACCCTAAAAGTCAATGAACAATCTGCCAATTATTTGCTGCGAGCAGCGCATCTAATTGTTCAACTCGCGTTTAAAGGTCTGGGTATAATCCGTGATTGCCTGCAGATCATACTGCGTTCTTTCCATCAGACGGATAAATGCAGAACCCACAATACAACCATCAATAATTTCCTTCATAGGTAGCACATCCGCTGCGGTACGGATGCCGAAGCCCATCATCACCGGCACAGGAGAAACCGCCTTCACGCTCTTTAAATATTCCAGTACATCCCGGTGGAAGGTGGCACTCTGCCCCGTGACGCCCATGGCAGAAACGCAGTAAACAAATCCCCTGGCATTCTCCAAAAGCATGGGAATTCTCTGCTTGGATACCGGTGACACCAGCTGAATCAGAATCGGGGCATCTTCCACTCTTTTCAGGGCACCCTTCAGTTCTTCCTGCTCCTCAAAGGGCAAATCCGGGATAATCAATCCATCCACACCTACTTCAGCACACTTTGCCACGAAGGCATCCACCCCATAATAAAGGACAGTGTTGTAGTACATCATAAATACTAACGGCTGTTCACAGCCCTCTTTTCGCAGGGTTTCCACCATGGCAAATACTTTTTTCAGGTTAGTGCCCTGCTGAATCGAACGATAGGATGCTGCCTGGATCACAGGACCATCTGCTACCGGATCGGAAAAAGGAATACCCAGTTCCACAATATCCGTTCCTGCCTTTTCCTGGGTTCGGATAATCTCTGCACAGCCCTCCATGTCCGGAAGTCCTGCTGTCATATACGTGATAAATGCTTTTTTCTGTTCTGCCTGACACATCGCCAGTCTTTTTTCAATACGATTTTCTTTCATGTCCGTTCCCCCTAATTTAAATAGCCTTTTCCGCTGAAATAAGATTCTACTGTATGCATATCCTTGTCACCACGTCCGGAAAGGCAGACCACAATCGCCTGGTCTTTCGTCATGGTTTTTGCTTTTTTAAAGGCATAGGCTACTGCATGGGCACTTTCAATGGCAGGAATGATTCCCTCCATTTTAGAAAGCTCTGCCAGGGCTTCCATCGCCTCATCATCTGTGATGGACACATACTGCGCCCGTCCTGATTCCTTCAGGTAAGCGTGTTCCGGTCCTACACCGGGATAATCCAGTCCCGCCGAAATAGAATGTGCCAGCTGTACATTTCCATCCTCATCCTGCAACAGATAGGAACGCATGCCATGCAAAGTTCCTGGTCTGCCCAGTGCCATGGCAGACGCGTGTTTACCGGACTCAATTCCCATACCGGCGGCCTCTACACCGATCAGTTCTACGCCCGGCTCGTCGATAAATTCAGCAAACATCCCAATGGAGTTGGAACCACCACCGACACATGCCATCACCACTTCCGGAAGTCTGCCCTCCTTCTCCAGAAACTGGCGTTTTGCCTCCACGCTGATCACCTTCTGGAATTCTTTCACCATTCGTGGATAAGGATAAGGGCCTACCGCGGAACCGATAATATAGAACGTGTCCTCTGCCCGTTCCGCCCAGGTGCGGATTGCCTCGTTGGTGGCATCCTTTAAGGTATTGGAACCGGAAGTCACGCTGACCACTTTGGCACCCAACAGTTCCATTCGCATGACATTCAAGTGCTGCCGTTCAATATCCTCCGCTCCCATGTACACCGTACATTCCATATTAAATAACGCGGCTCCTGTAGCGGTTGCCACACCATGCTGCCCGGCACCGGTCTCACAGATGACCTTCGTTTTCCCCATCCGCTTTGCCAGCAGAATCTGCCCGATGACATTATTAATCTTGTGGGCGCCGGTATGGTTTAAATCCTCCCGTTTCAAGTAAATCTTCGTGCCGTATTTCTCAGACAGCCGCTCTGCCAGATAAAGGGGTGTTTCTCGTCCCACATATTCTCTTAAATAATAGTTGTATTCCTCCCAGAATTTCGGGTCAGCCACAGCCTCGTCAAAAGCCTTCTCCAACTCCGCTAACGTATTCATCAGGGATTCTGCCACATACTGTCCGCCAAATGCTCCGTAATATGCTTTCCTGTTCATGTCTCGTCTTTCCTTTCCTGATCACGTTCCGCCGCGCCGTCTTCTTCCTGCTCACACGCCTTCTGTTTTTTGCACGGCTTTCTTAAATTTTTTAATCCTGATTATACTTTTTGTTCTCATTCCAT
>USSP01000265.1 GCA_900557385.1 uncultured Lachnospiraceae bacterium | reverse complement strand
GAGCGTCTGCGGGTACATATGGTGCAGGCAGATCAGGAGGACATTGACCCGCAGACGGGTCTTTGTATGACTAGCTTTGAACTGTCAGAGGGGCGTCGGTGTCCTTTTTTGAATGAGGAGAATCTGTGCGATATCTGTATCGAACTGGGAGAGGAAGCACTAAGCGAAGTTTGTACGGAATATCCCCGGTTTACCATGGAATATTTCTGCGATATAGAAAAGCCCTATACGCTGATCCGGGAAAAATGCATGGCTCTTTCCTGTGAGGAAGTGGGGCGGTTGCTGTTTACCAGGGAAGAAGCGGTAAAAGTGGAAACCAGAGAACTGCCTGATCAGGATTGGATGGAAGAGGATAGGGAGGAATGGGAGTCCGAGGAGGACGAGGAAGAAAACCGGGAGGAAGCCAGGCTTGCAGGACTGCTTCTACAGGCGAGAGACTATGCCATCCAAATTTTGCAGAAAAGAAATCTGGATTTAACAAATAGAATTATTGCCTATATTGACTTTTACAGTCAGATTCAGCAGCTGCTAAATGAAAACCTGGAGGATGAGATCCCAGGTTTGATACAAAGCTGGGAGTGTACCGGAAACCAGGATAAAATGGGAAATTCCGGGAAAATAGAAGACATTGACCCATTCAGACAACCGAAACATGCCATGAAGGACAGCTTTTTTGCCCGGCAGGAGGGCTATGATAAGATGGAAATTCTGGATGAAGAATGGCGTACTTGTCTGTTACAGATGCGGGAATGGTACACCAATACAGCAGAGACTGAAATCCATCAAACCCTCCGGCGCCTGAATCGGGAGATACAGGGACGGGAATATGAGCAGGAGCATCTGTTGGTTTATTTTACCTTTCGCTATATGATGCGGGCTGTTTTTGACCGGAATGTGTTATGCCATGCCCAGTTTACCGTGGTGAGTTTTTTGACTATTCGGGATATGGCGCTGGTGCGTTTTGCATCCCGAGGACACTTTACGGTACAAGATTGTATCGATGTGGTGCGGATTTATTCCAAGGAAGTAGAGCATTCCGAGGAAAATCTGGATTTACTCAGGGACTGCTTTTTATATGATGAAATTTTTGAACCGGGGCAGTTGAAGCATCAGCTTTAACAGTCGAATAACGTATAAAATTTCTGAAAATGAAAATCCTACCTTTTAGTATTGTAGTTTACACAGAAAGGTAGGATTTTTTGTATGGAGCAGGCAGAACGACAGGTCGGAAAACAAAGCGTACAGATTGATACCCCGGTTTATATCAGGGCGAGTGCTTCCGTGGTGGGGAAAAAAGAAGGCGAAGGACCGTTAGGAGAATTTTTTGACTTTGTAGGTTCGGATGATCTTTTTGGTACGCAAAACTGGGAGGAGGCAGAGAGCAGCCTGCAGAAGGAAGCGGTAACAACCGCCATCGGCAAGGCGGATTTAAAACCGGAGAATATTCGGTATCTTCTGGCAGGAGATTTGTTGGGACAGTCCATTGCCTCCTCCTATGGTTTGCTGGAATTTGGAATTCCCCTCTTTGGAGTGTACGGAGCCTGTTCTACCTGTGGAGAATCCTTAAGTCTGGGAACAATGCTGGTGGCAGGGGGATTTGCTGAACATGTGGCATGTGTCACTTCCAGTCATTTCGCCAGTGCAGAAAAGGAATTTCGATTTCCGTTAGGATATGGAAACCAGCGTCCCATGGCGGCCACCTGGACCGTGACGGGAAGCGGGGCTTTTATTCTCAGCAAGGAGGCTGACCGTCGGAATTTGGCGCGGATTACCGGAGTTACCACGGGAAAAATCATGGACTACGGAATCAAGGATTCTTTCAATATGGGCTGTGCCATGGCACCGGCAGCAGCGGATTTGATTGCCGGACATCTGGCGGATTTCGGACGGACGCCGGGAGATTATGACAAAATCATTACCGGGGATCTGGGCAGCGTGGGAAAAGAAGCGCTTCTTGATCTGCTGAAGCAGAAGCAAGTGGATATCAGTCAGGTACACATGGATTGTGGCATTGAGATTTTCGATTCCCAAAAACAGGGAACGGATGCCGGAGGTTCAGGATGCGGCTGTTCTGCTACCGTTTTGTCTGCCTATATTCTGCGTAAAATTGAGAAAGGAGATTGGAAACGGGTGTTATTTGTACCTACGGGGGCACTTCTGTCCAAAACCAGTTTCAATGAAGGCAAGGCGGTACCAGGAATTGCCCATGGTGTGGTGATTGAGTCTGCGGGTCAATAAACCCTGTATCCTGTTTTGTACAATTTGAATAGAAAAGATTGAGAAGGACATGAAGTTTCATCCATTCTGCCAAAACGTTGAAAAGACATTGCTTTTTAAAAGCGTAGTGTGCTACAATATCTTCCGTTGGCATACAAGTGTGCGCGGGAGGAAAACAAGAATGGGTGAGACTGCCAAATACTATGTGGTCACACAAAAGGCAATCCCGGAAGTATTGTTGAAGGTAGTAGAGGCGAAGAACCTGTTAGAGTCGGAAAAAGTACTGACGGTGCAGGAAGCTATCAATCAGGTGGGAATCAGTCGTAGTTCTTTCTATAAATATAAGGACGACATTTTCCAGTTCCATGACAATTCCCAGGGAACGACAATCACACTCACGTTCCAGATGGACGATGAGCCGGGGCTTTTGTCAGATGTACTGAAAATCATTGCAGATTTTGGCGCGAATATTCTGACGATCCATCAGAGTATTCCGATTAACGCCATTGCATCGCTGAGTATCAGCGTACAGGTGCTCCCCACAACCAGGGATGTAGCACAGATGATTGAAGAAATGGAGCGTCAGAAGGGCGTGCATCACGTCAAGATTCTGGCGAAAGAATAAGAACGTGAGAAAAAGGAGAGGACTATGAGGAAGGCAGCAGTTTTAGGCTACGGCACAGTAGGAAGCGGAGTTGTGGAGGTCATTGATCAGAACGCAGAGCAGATCGAGGCGCGTGTTGGCGAAGGCATTGAAGTAAAATATATATTAGACCTGCGGGATTTCCCCGGCGACAAGCATGAGGCACAGGTGGTACATGATGTCAACGTGATTTTAGAGGATGCGGAAATCAGCATTGTGTGTGAAACCATGGGCGGTGTAGAACCTGCCTATACTTTTACAAAAAGAGCACTTGAAGCCGGCAAGAGTGTGTGTACCTCAAATAAAGCTCTGGTTGCCCAATACGGTCCTGAGCTTATGGAAATTGCAAAA
>USSP01000264.1 GCA_900557385.1 uncultured Lachnospiraceae bacterium | reverse complement strand
CAACCGGGAGTATCAACAGATATACTGTTCTTGCTTTCCATATGTCGTGCCCTAATTTTGCCAGCTTTCCTTTCATTCTTGTCCCCCCCTGTTATTCCCGCATGATATTTTTCAATGCCAGTTTCAAAACACCGTTATTTGTTTCCAGAATATGTTTTGCATCCGAGCTTTCCATGCCTGACAGATACATCATGATTGCAAGCTTGGTATCCTTCTGTGCCTTATCAAGGAAATCAGCCGCGGTTTCTTTGTCAGCCCCTGTCACGCTGCAGAATATTCTTTCAGCCCGGTCTACAAGCTTTTCATTTGAAGCCTTCAGATCTATCATCAGATTACCATATACTTTGCCAAGCTTTATCATTGTTGTTGTTGTAAGCATATTTAAAACCAATTTCTGTGCCGTTCCTGACTTCATTCTCGTGGAGCCTGTCACAACCTCCGGACCTACAACCGGTGCAATACATATATCCACTTCTCTTTCCAGCATGTTCTGAGAGTTTGTCGTAACTCCGATGGTGTATGCTCCCACTTTCCTTGCCTTACGGATAACTCCAATCACATAGGGAGTTCTTCCGCTTGCTGCAATCCCGACTACAACATCATCCTCTGTGATATGATGCTTTGCGATCTCGCTTTCTCCAAGTTCTTCACTATCTTCACTGCCCTCCACTGCCGTACGCAGAGCCGTATCGCCTCCGGCAATATATCCCTGTACAAGTTCCGGATCCACACCATAAGTCGGCGGACATTCAGAAGCATCTAAGACACCGAGCCTTCCGGATGTTCCTGCGCCAAAGTAAAAGAGTCTTCCCCCTCGCTTCATGGAATCTACAATAGTATCAACCGCTGCTGCAATCTTAGGAATCGTCTCCTTTACAGCTCCTGCAACAAGGGAGTCTTCTTCATTGATCAGCATAAGGATCTCTGTCGTACTGCATTCATCAATATGTTTTGTTTTCTCGTTAACACATTCCGTAGTCAAATTGCCTAAATAATCGTTCATATTTTCCCTCTCCTATAGTGTTATTTTACAACCGCAGAACTATAATGTCAATGTTTTTTAAAATTTTATTTTATTATGTTATAAAATATCGTTATTTTATTTCAAATTTAGGCATTCTTCTAACAGGAAAACCTAAAAAACTCCAAAACATAAAAAACTAATGCCATCCAGGAAACCAATTCCCTGATATGGCATTAGCCTTATTGAATCATTATATAAGCAGATTGATGTATTAAATGTTATACCATTTGATCTCGTTTGCTTCCATCTCCAGCGAAAAGCTGCTGCCATCGCCACGGTAAACTACAGTTTTCTGGGGTTCATATGTATTATTGACCACACAGAATTTGCCATTTTTCACATAGGCATGCACTTCAACGTTGAAGTTGGAGCTGAACCACCGGTGCAGCTCCTTCTCACCGTGGGTACTCCACAGGATGCTGCGGTATAGGATACGGCTGTTCTCAAAGCTATACGGCAGCCCACTGATATAAACACAGCGTCCCTTTCCAAACTCATGAACTGCCATCTGCACTTCTTTCTCCCGCTGTACCAAGATTTCTGTACCTTCGTAAGCGAAGATGCTCTTCTTGCCCTCACCGAAATCCACGGCTTGCGTGATATCTTCCAGAATGAAATGATCCGGATGTTCCTCCCAGTTGTATTTATCATAATTTAAGGTGAACCCGGTTTCTTTTTCCACACCAAGCATATCTGCAAGTTGGAAATAATGTCCTTGGAACTGATGGCCGGAAGGCTCGCCGACACCGATAAAGCCGCCTCCATTGTATACAAACTCACGGATAGCGGAAGATACGGCAGCATTCTCCCAGATACTGCCACCTGTATGGGCAGTATCCCCATCTCCCACATTAATGACCACATCCAGGTCTTTGAGAAGTTCCGGTTCTGCTAGAATATCGTCAAATGAAATAAAATGTACATCAAAGGGTGCACCACTTAACACCTCGATGATTCCCGCATAGCTGTAATTCTGTTTCTGGTACAGGGCATGGTGCACCATATGGCATCCCCAGCTTCTAATCTTGCCCCAGCTGTTCAAAACAGCTACTTTCTTGACACAATAGGGAGTAATTCCTTTTGCATTGGTATATAACTCACGGAACTCATTGCACATATTCTCCACATAGTCAAGAAATTCCGGGAAATTCAGGGTCAGTTTCAAATATCCTCCATAACCAATTCTGTCAATAGGCTTTCGCAGAATAGCACGCCTTGCGGTAATCCAGTTCTCCTTTGCCTCCTTCACCGGGTCACCGCCCTCATGGAAGGTATCAGGGAAGAAATAAGGTAAAAATCTTCCCTCCGTATATCTGACACCTTCAATATCAGAGATGAGACGAAGAGTACTGCCATTTCCCACACTGCCTACCACAGCATCTAGACCGATGGTGGCAAACTCCTCCATGAACGGCTCGGTGCCAATCCAGTGGTCTCCCAGAAACATCATTGCCTCTTTGCCGCACTCATGGGTGATGTCCACCATTTCTTTGGCAAGCTTGGCAACCTCTCTGCGCTGGAATGCCTGGAAGTCTTTGAACTCCTTGCTAGGCACACGATACTGGTTATTGTAGTAGCCCTGGTCAATGATGTATTCCGGACGGAACTTGTAACCCACTTCCTTTTCAAACTGCTCCAGGATATAAGGGCTGACGGAAGCAGAATAACCGTACCAGTCCACATATTTTTCTCTTTTTAATTCATCAAACATCAGAGTAAACTGATGGAAAAAGGTGGTGTAACGAATCACATTCACATAAGGATGCTCTGCGCAGTATTTACGGAGGCGTTCCATGGAATATTTGTGGGTCTTGGGCTGTCTCACATCGAAGGTAATCTGATGCTCGAAGTTTTTCCAGTCGTTGGTAACCGCATTGTACATGTGTACCGGATCCCAGATAATATAGGCTAAAAAGCTGACGGTGTACTCATGGAAGGGAATGGCATCGTGAATCACCACGCAGCCCTTTTTCTCTTCATATTCCCAGTGATCCACGGATACAACCTCGCCGGTGGAACGGTCAATAACCTCCCACCACCGCTTTCTGTCGTCTCTGGTGTTGACCATCATCAGTTCTTTGGAAATACCTTTCATAAGAGGAATCTCCAAATCCGGCTCCACTGCGGTATAAAAAGCAGTCATCACATAGCACTGCTGTACTTCGTCCGGGTTTGCCTTTGCCCACT
>USSP01000263.1 GCA_900557385.1 uncultured Lachnospiraceae bacterium | reverse complement strand
CTGCTAAATGAAAAAGCACAGGATATGCCGGGGGTTTTTTACCAGAGTACCGGTTCTAAGCTGAAGAAGCCTGCCGGAGGAAGATTTCCCCTGAATCTTACGACTCGTTTTGTAAAAATGTTTGATGGAGACAATGACGGACTGGTGGGAGAGAAGTCCTTTTCCTGGGGAAGCCATTACGAATTTTTGACGGCAAAGGGAAAACGGGGAATTTCCCACGGAGATATGATTGATTTGAACCGGGAGAATTTCCGGGGCTTTGATGTCCGGGAATTTTATGTGCAGCTGGTGGCGGGATTAAAACAGCAGGGATTTTGAACCGAAAAAAAGTTTCGGCGTATGATATTGTTAAATAGGGAATGGTGAGTACATGGAGTACGCATAATGAGAACATTATCTTTAGGAGATAGAGGAACGCTGGTATTTTACTTGCAGCTGGCATTGCACCGGGCAGGTCAGGAAGTGTCTCTGGATGGAAGATTCGGAGAAGAGACTTGTCAGGCGCTGGGCGCCTTTCTGGATCAATTCCAGGGAGAATGTAAGGTAGATGATTCGGTTTGGATGAAACTGCTTCCTTATCTAAAGGGTTATACGGAATATACCGTGAAGCCGGGAGATACTTTCTGGAAGATTGCAGAACAGTTTAAAATTGCAGCGGTGAATCTGCAGCTTGCGAATCCAGACCTTCAGGAACGATTTCTTCCCGTGGGGGAAGTGATAAGGGTGCCTTACGACTTTCCGTTGGTTCCGACACAGGTCCCTTATTCTTCCCAGCTGGTGGCATGGCTGGTGGAGGGACTCCATGTCCGCTATCCTTTTATCCGGTATGAGCAGGCAGGACAGAGTGTGTTGGGGAAGAGCCTGTGGGTACTTCGGATCGGACAGGGAAGAAAACAGGTCTTTTATAACGCAAGTTTTCATGCCAATGAGTGGATCAATACGCCCATGCTGTTTCGATTCCTGGAGGAATACGGGGAAAGTCTGGTAAGTGGGAGAAGTCTGTATGGACATAGTGCCGGGCGGCTCTTTGCTGCGTATGAATTATTTTGCATGCCCTTGGTTAATCCGGATGGAGTGGATCTGGTGAATGAAACCCTGGACGATGAGGAGGCATTCACGGCAGCAGAGCAAATTGCTGCAAACTATCCGAAAATTCCTTTCCCCAATGGATGGAAAGCAAATATAGAAGGAATTGATTTGAATTTACAGTTTCCTGCAGGGTGGGAAAGAGCAAGGGAGATTAAGTATGCGGCAGGTTTTATATCGCCGGCACCCAGAGATTATGTGGGAATGTTTCCTCTTGAGGCTCCGGAAAGCAGAGCTGTTTATGCATATACGATCAACCATAATTTCCTTTTAATTTTGGCTTATCATACCCAGGGGGAAGTGATCTATTGGAAATATCTGGATTATGAACCTTACCGATCCAGGGAAATTGCCGGATATTTCGGAGCAGTGAGTGGTTATGCAGTGGAAGAGACACCGTCACAGTCAGGCTATGCCGGGTATAAGGACTGGTTTATTCAAAATTATGACAGACCGGGATATACAATAGAAACGGGAACCGGTGTAAACCCTCTGCCGCTTAACCAGTTCCCGCAAATATACGAGGATAATATTCAGATTCTCATCGGAGGTATGACACAGATCTAAGCCTCTTTGAAAGCATGGGCAGAGACATATTTTTTGATTGCCTCGAAGCTTTCCTTACTGATGACATGTTCAATCTTGCAGGCATCCTCCACAGCAATGTCAGCAGGAACACCTAATTTCTCCAGACAGGAGGAGATAAATTCATGGCGTTCATAGATCATTTCAGCAATTTCACGACCGGTTTCCGTGAGATAGATAAAACCGGAATCGGTTACTGTGATATGATTTTTTTCACGTAGATTTTTCATGGCAATGCTGACACTGGATTTCTTAAATCCAAGTTCTGTTGCAATATCCACCGAACGTACTACGGGAAGTTTTTTGCTCAGAATTAAAATAGTTTCCAGATAATTTTCGGCAGATTCATTGACAGCCATGTAAAAGCCCTCCTTTGGTGGGAATATCACAAGTATAGCACAAAAGTTCAGGGTTTTCAAATATTGACAGAAAAACTACGCTTGTGTATATTTTTAATATGAAAAATACTTTAGTACGATAAATTATTGATTCAATAGACGAAGAAAAGAGGAGCTTTATGAAGAAACAACCATTCGTAACCAAAGAACAGGTAGAAAAAATTGCAGCGCAGTACCCCACACCCTTTTATCTTTATGATGAAAAAGGAATCCGGGAGAATGCGCAGGCGGTAAAAGAGGCATTTGCATGGAATCCCGGATTTAAAGAATATTTTGCAGTGAAAGCGACCCCCAATCCCTTCCTGATTGATATCCTGCGGGAATACGGAAGCGGATGTGACTGTTCCTCCATGACAGAGTTAATGTTGAGCAAGGCCATGGGATGTGCCGGCAGTGACATTATGTTTTCCTCCAATGATACGCCGGCAGAGGAATACGCCTATGCGAAAGAGATCGGTGCGATTGTTAACCTGGATGACTTTACCCACATTGATTTTGTTGACCAGATCTGGAAGGGCGATTTCCCGGAAACCATGAGTTGCCGTTACAATCCCGGTGGTGTATATGAGGTGTGTAACGGAATCATGGACAATCCCGGTGATGCGAAATACGGTTTTACCAGAGAACAGCTGTTTGAAGGCTTCCGTATTTTGAAACAAAAGGGGGTAAAGCACTTTGGTATTCATGCTTTCCTTGCAAGCAATACCGTTACCAATGAATACTATCCTATGTTGGCAGGAGATCTGTTTAAACTGGCAGTGGAATTGAAGGAAACGCTGGATGTGGATATCCGTTTCATCAATCTGTCTGGTGGTGTAGGTGTTGCCTATAAACCGGATCAGACCCCGAATGACATTCGCGTGATCGGAGCCGGCGTACACAAGGTTTATGATGAAATCCTGAAACCTGCAGGAATGGGAGATGTGGCGATTTATACAGAGATGGGTCGTTTCATGATGGCTCCTTACGGTGCGGTTGTAACTAAAGCCATTCATGAGAAACATACCTATAAGGAGTACATTGGTGTGGATGCCTGTGCGGTAAACCTGATGCGTCCCGCAATTTATGGGGCATATCATCACATTACGGTTCTCGGAAAAGAAAACGAGCCCTGCGACCATATGTACGATGTAACCGGTTCCCTTTGTGAGAACT
>USSP01000262.1 GCA_900557385.1 uncultured Lachnospiraceae bacterium | reverse complement strand
AAGCAGAATCCGGTATCCATTCTTACGGTAACGCTTTAAATCTGTCACCAATGCTTCAAAACTATTATTATACGAAGAAATACTTTTTGCCTGAATTTCATAGCGGATCGTCGGTTTGACAATCGGTCCACGCATCTCAATGGTGGAGATGCTCAATATGGGAAATTTAGAAAGTCTTGCTACCGTGGCCTCTGTGGAATATAACAGCTTCGCCTGTCCCGGCAGACACAACCCTTTTTCCAGACGATGCATCATGCTTTCCCTGAATTCCAGTTCCACAGCCTGGGCATGTTCCCTGATTCTGCTGGGTTCATCCAGAAACAGACAGGTCTTTTGTTGCGGAAACAGTTCCAATAGGGAAACCGTATCTTTATAAAAATAGTTTACATAACTTTCCAGACCTGAGCCGGCTCCGAATTCCGTCACCTGCTCCTTTAATTCTTTCATCTGTATCTGTAACCGGTGTGCCTCCTCGGTTTTAAACTGCTCCCTGAGACTTGCAATAACCTTGTCGGCTTCCTTTTCAATCCGGTTCATGCCATCCTTCAGGGTTCCGGCATCCAATACCATTTCCGATGCCGGATAGATTGTTACGGATTCCAGATTCTCAATGGAGCGTTGGCTTAATACATCAAAGCTTCGAATGGAATCGACCTCATCTCCCCACAGTTCCACCCGGTAAGGATTTTCCTCCGTAAGGTCAAAAATATCCAGGATACCGCCCCGAATGGAAAATTGCCCCGGTGCTTCCACCTGATAGGTCTTTTCATAGCCCATCGCCACCAGTTTAGCAGCGATCACATCCTCCTGGAGTACTCCCTGGTTTTGTATCGTGACAGTCTGCTCCCGGTAGACCTGTAAGGGGATCTGGGGCGTCATCAATGCATCAAATGTCGTGACCAGCGTAACAGGGCTTCCTGCCAGAAGTCTCCGGATTACACGCATGCGCTCTGTCACCAGTTCGTTTCCATGAATATCTGCCTGATAAAAAATCAGATCCTTCGCCGGATATACCATGGCATTCCGGTCATAAAAGGAGAACTCCTCCGCAATTTCCCGTACCCGGCGCTCATTGTGAGTGACGATGAGTTTATAACGGAAGGTTTCCCCCAATCCATAAATCATATGAAGTTTTTGAGAGTCTACGCAGCCGGAGAGGGAAACGCATTTTCCTTCTCCCTGCTGCAAATTCTTCTGTATCGATTCAAATTCTGCCAGCTCTCGCAATGGCTCTGTAAGTACCCGCATGCCCGTTTTCCCTGCTTTTAATTATAGAGATTCATCGCCTTGTCCACGCCATCCGTCATGATCTCACGAATGGCATCCACCGCTTTCGTCACACTTTCCTCCATGATTGTTTTCTCCTCGGATGGAAAATGCCCCAGCACATAATCCGCCAGATCGTATCCTTGTGGCTTCTCTCCCACACCCATACGCACCCGTTTAAACTGATCGTGCCCCAGATGGAGAATAATATTCTTCAGACCGTTATGTCCTCCCGCACTTCCCTTTTTCCGGATCCGTATCTTACCTACAGCAAGGCTGATATCATCGGAAATGACAATCAGTTCTTCCGTTTCGTCAATCTTATAATAATCTATGAGGGCTCTCACACTTTCTCCACTGAGATTCATATATGTCTGGGGTTTTACCAGAAGTACCTTCTGCCCGGCAAACATCCCTTTTCCGGTCAGCGCTTTCCCCTCTTTATTTTTAATGGCAATACCTGCTTTGTCACCGATAGCGTCCACCACTTGAAAACCGATATTGTGTCTTGTATTAACATATTCTTTGCCCGGATTTCCCAGACCTACAATCATATACATAGAAAAACCTGTGCCTTTCTTTTTTCATTCACCAGATTTTATTGTAACGGCAAAAAGGCAAAAAAACAAGCCGTCTCCTTTTGAAGACGGCCTGTACTTTCGGAACTTATACAGTTGCCTGTGCCACAGCGAGTTCCTGCTGGTAAGCTTCCAGAATCAACTGCTGGATTTTCTCGCGGGTTGCTGAATTAATCGGATGAGCGATATCTCGATACTCTCCGTCATTTCCCTTCTTACTCGGCATTGCGATAAATAATCCGTTCTCTCCCTCGATGACCTTGATATCATGTACCACAAATTCATTGTCCAGTGTAATTGAGACGATGGCTCTCATTTTTCCTTCCACGTTCACTTTGCGTACACGCACATCTGTAATGTTCATCTTCTGTCCCCTTTCATTTCTTATATTACGAAGCGATCCCCCTGCTCCATAACAATTTTTATTTCATCCTCACCTTTATGATAGGTATTGGCGCGGATCGTATCTCTGCTTTCTACGATGCAATTCTCGATGTGCGTATTGTCCCCTATGTACACATCATTTAAAATGATGGAGTTCTTAATGTAACAATTGTTTCCGATATACGCCTTTTTGAAAATCACAGAATCTTCCACGGTTCCATTGATAATACATCCGCTGGAAATCAGGCTGTTGCGTACCTGTGAACCCGGATTATATTTAGCAGGAGGAAGATCATCTACCTTGGAATAGATATCCGGATACTGTCTAAAGAAATAATCGCGGATTTCCGGTTTCAGGAAGTCCATATTCGTCTTGAAATAATCATCCACGGAAGCGATATTTCTCCAATATTCTTTCATCTTATATCCGTAGATCTTCTTCACATCCTTATAGCGGATGAGGATATCCTTCACGAAATCATAACGGTCTTCCCGGGCGCACTGCTCAATCATTTCGATGAGCTGACGACGCCGGATGACATACACACCGCAGGACACCGTGTTCGATTTTGCCAGAAGCGGTTTCTCTTCAAACTCCTCGATACGGCATTCCTCGTTCATTTTAATCGTACCGAAACGCTCCATGTCCGTACTGTCAGCCAAATCCGCACAAACTACTGTGACATCAGCCTTTTTCTCAATATGATATTCCAGCACTTTATTGTAATCCAGTTTGTAGATACCATCACCGGAAGCAATGACTACATAGGGCTCATGGCTGTTTTTCAAAAAGGAAAGGTTCTGATAGATGGCATCTGCTGTGCCGCGATACCAGAAATTATTTTCTGCGGTAATGGTGGGGGTAAATACATACAGACCTCCCTGTTTTCTTCCGAAATCCCACCATTTGGAAGAGCTGAGGTGTTCGTTAAGGCTCTTGGCATTGTACTGTGTCAGCACGCCGACTTTTCCGATATGGGAATTGGACATGTTGCT
>USSP01000261.1 GCA_900557385.1 uncultured Lachnospiraceae bacterium | reverse complement strand
CTTCTGTAAAGGCAGAGCTGTAAAGGTATAGTTGCTCCGGAATATTTTTCCAGCAATCATTGATTCTATACTTTTTTCTAGGAGTACCGGATAGGAAAAGGCATCGTGGAAAATTGTTCCATTCTTTGCGGATGACGATTCCGTTTTGTTCTATCTGGTAGCTATAATGGATAGTCAATCCTTCTTGAGGAACTTCCAGTTCCACTTCTGCCGGACTGATCTCATATTTTTTCAAATGCTGCCGCATCCGCTCAATCAGATCATCTCCTTGCAGCTGTGCTACGGAAATATTAATGGATAAAATCATGGGATAATTGTATTTCTTCTTCCATTCTGACCAGCTTTTAAAAGAATCACGAATAACCCAATCCCCGATGTCGCGCATCAGTCCGCTGCTTTCCGCTACCGATATAAAATCTGCGGGGAAATGCATAATACCTTCTCTGTCACGCATACGAATCAACGCTTCGGCTCCCCGTAGTTTCCGGTTATAGCTGAAATATTGAGGCTGGAAATAAATTTCAAAGGTCTCATTTCGCATGGCTTCTTTAATCATCTGCTCTAACTCGATATGATCTTTGAACTGTTTCCGCACCTGTTCATCAAAAAAGCGTACATTATCTTTGCCCGCTTCCTTTACATACATCATGGAAATCTCTGCTTTATTAATAAGATCTAACGCGTTTTTGGAGGATTCCGGATAATCTGCCACCCCTACACTCACAGAAACAGAAATCAATCTGCCATTAGTAAGGCAAATCGGTGTGGCCAGTTTTTCCCGAATTGCACGGTATATAGAATCCGCATTGCAATCCCCATAGGGATCATAGATTGCCATAAAGAAGTGATCTTCCCCAAAATGCGAAGCAATGACACGATCATTGGTAAAGTTCTTGAGAATAGCCCCGAAAACCTGAATCAGTTCATCTCCGTAAATGATACCGATTCCATCATTGATTCGTTTGAAATTATCAATATCGATCATCATGATGGATACCGTAGCATGCTCTTCGGAAGCACGTCTTACGAACCCTCCGAGATTGCTGACAAAAAACATTTTATTCATCAGACCGGTGGTGTTATCATAATAAGCCAGGTAGGACAATTCCTCGCTTTTTTCATGTTCCTTTGTCACGTTGGATACGCGCAGAACCCGTGCCAGACGGACATTATTTTCACAGCAATCCGTGACATGGAAATCATACCAGCATTTTCCGGCATTGATACTACATACAAGATGACTGTTATTTTCATCTGTCAGTACATCGGAATGAACCAGATCTCTGAGTTTTTCACGGTAGGAATCATCTACCACATCATAGATACGGTCTAAATCTGTAATGTTTTCTATACTAAAATCAAAAAAAGAATCCCATTTTCCAAGATTCTTAAATGTCTGATCCTCATACGAGTAATAAAGTATGGCATCAGAAGATGTATCGTCGATCTGGCGATACATCTTCTCGTTTTTCTGAAATTTTTTATTCTGGGCAGTTAACAAATCAATGGTATACTGCATCTCATCCATAATGGGGTTCCTCGTCTTTATATGACTTTATTTTTTCGTAATGAAACCTTTTGCCTTTAATAATTCCGCACATAATACAGCACCACCTGCAGCACCTCTTACGGTATTATGGGATAAACCTACAAACTTCCAATCGTATACGGTATCCTCACGGAGACGTCCTACACTGATTCCCATACCGTTCTCGTAATCTACATCCAGCGTTACCTGAGGGCGGTTATCTTCCTCCATGTACTGGATAAACTGCTTCGGTGCACTGGGTAATTTCAACGCCTGGGGTTCGCCGCTGAAGGAAGTTAATTTCTCAATTAACTGTTCCTTGGTGGGTTTCTTTTTGAATTTTACAAAAACAGCTGCGGTATGTCCGTTTAATACGGGAACACGGATGCACTGGCAGGTGATCACAGGACTGGTTGCCGGTACAATCTCGCCGTCTTTAACCTCACCCCACAGGCGCAAAGGCTCTTTCTCTGATTTCTCTTCTTCACCACCGATGTAAGGAATGATATTTCCTACCATTTCCGGCCAGTCTTTAAAGGTTTTTCCGGCACCGGAAATTGCCTGATAGGTGGTAGCAACGACTTCATAAGGTTCAAACTCTTTCCATGCAGTCAGTACCGGTGCATAGGACTGAATAGAGCAATTGGGTTTTACTGCAATAAAACC
The DNA here is from genome assembly GCA_900557385.1 of uncultured Lachnospiraceae bacterium. Taxonomy (GTDB): domain Bacteria; phylum Bacillota; class Clostridia; order Lachnospirales; family Lachnospiraceae; genus UMGS2037. The sequence goes on along the minus strand of USSP01000261.1, from coordinate 1,031 downwards.
GCGTTTGGTACCCAGTCTCTTCTTCTGTGCTTCAATGACTGCCACGTGCTCCGGATTGATTTCCGGTACCATCATGGGAACATCGGGTGTCCAACGATGTGCACTGTTATTGGAAACTACAGGGGTTTCGGTCTTAGCATACTCTTCTTCGATTTTTTTAATCTCATCCTTACTCATGTCAACAGCACTGAATACAAAATCCACCTGGCTTGCAACGGCTTCCACTTCGTTGACATTCATAACCTTAATGTTCTTTACAGCTTCCGGCATGGGGGTATCCATTTTCCAACGCTCACCCACTGCATCCTCATAGGTTTTTCCTGCGGAACGGGGACTTGCGGCAATGGTTGTCACCTCAAACCAGGGATGATTCTCCAGCAGTGCAATAAAGCGCTGTCCGACCATACCGGTTCCACCCAGAATTCCAACTTTCAGTTTCTCACTCATAACATTCTCCTCTTCTCTTTCTGTTTTATGAATTTTTCATATATTCCTTATTAATCGCAATCACGTTCTCCATGGCTTCTTTACCCGGAGCACCGATAGTTAAGCGTTTCTCCACACAGGTCTTTAAGGAAACGGCATCATAAATGTCTTCTTCAAAGGCGGGACTTAGATTCTTAAACTCTTCCATGGAAAGATCTTCAATTCCACAGTTTTTATCAATGCAATACAGTACCATGCGTCCGATAATACCATGGGCATCCCGGAAGGGTACTCCCTTCCCAACCAGATAGTCTGCAGCATCGGTGGCATTGGTGAAACCGTTGACTGCGCTCTTTTCCATGACGGGTTTGTTAAATTTCATGGTTTTCACCATACCGGTAAACAGGGCAACACATCCCTTTACGGTATCAATCGCATCAAAGGTAAGCTCCTTATCCTCCTGCATGTCCTTATTATAAGCAAGGGGAATTCCTTTCATGGTTGTCAAAATACTGGTCAGAGCGCCATAGACACGACCGGTCTTTCCACGGACAAGCTCTGCAATATCCGGGTTTTTCTTCTGGGGCATAATACTGCTTCCGGTG
>USSP01000260.1 GCA_900557385.1 uncultured Lachnospiraceae bacterium | reverse complement strand
GGTATTAGAGATTCCTTAATCCCAACTATAAATCATTTAGAATATGGTATAGGATTTGTCTTGCTGGGAATATGTCTTTATTTTGTGAAAAAGAAAACTTTGCAATGTGCGGTTTATTTTATATTCTGTATTATATGTATATGTGGTGCTACAGTTGCGGTGAGAAATCCGGATATATATATTGGATCATCTTTCACAACATTATATTTTGCCCCAATGCAGTGTTGGATGATTTTAGCGTTACCTATTATGATGTTGTACAACCAAAAGAAAGGTAGAAATATAAAAGGATTCTTTTATTGGTATTATCCTGTACATCGTTATGTGATTGTTATAGTTTCTGCTATGCTTGGCTCTGGATGACTAATTGATACTTAAGAGTGATTAATTTTTTAGCGGCATATAAAAATGTGCCACTAAAAAATGTTGTGGTTTTGGTTGATTCAAAATAACGGTTTACCCGTTTATATATGAACGGGTAAACCGTTATACGGTTAATTTTATGGTTATGTTGACAACCTCCGCAACGTATGGTAAGATGTTCTTGGATAGGAAAGGCTGCGGTAGACGCTGGATCGAAGCCTTGAAAGAAAGGGGGTATGGATGGCGGCTGCGAGTGGTGTGTGATTGGCAGCAGAAGTGAAGAACGAAGCTCGTCTGGGCGAGGGTAAATAGTAATTAGGCCCAGAGCGTCTTGGCTGGCAGATCTGCCGGTCGGGGGTTTAGCAATTTGCTAATCAGAAGCCACTTCAGGTACGATACACCTGTGTGATGCGTGGGCTTGCCGTAGTAACCTTTGTGAACTGGAAAGCGCATCATGGACCCGGTATTAGTAATCCTTTTGAACGTGCCGGTAAATAAAACGTATCTGTTCCTATCCACTTTCTGATAGTAGCCGGAATACTGTAGATCTTCCGGAGAGCTGCTTCCTCTACAAAGAAGCCGACAGAATCTGAACTGCCGTAGATCTCAATAAATCAGAGCTGCACACATAAGCAGATTAAAAAAAGTGTAGGGAGCAATCCCAAACCCGTCATACATAAGACGTTAAAAAGTGTATTTTGCCGATTGTCGAGTCTCCGAATGGAGCTGGCATGAGGCGGCTTAGCTTGAACGAGAAATGTAGAAGTCTATAAAACTAAGAAAATAGTTATGTAGTTTTATAGAAATATAGATTTATACAAAAATAGATGCACGAAAGGAAGTCGGAATGGGGCGTAGAAATAAAGCGTACTTCAAGGATCTGCACCAGCAAGCCTATGACCGGCTTACCGGGATGCAGGCTTTTGGCGAGAGCAAAAAAGAAGCGGTAGCCAATGGCACAGAGAAAGATAAAATATTTGCGTTCAACACCTATAAGAGCTACTGGAAACATACCAAATATTTTATCAAGTACATCAAGGAGAAGCATCCGGAGTGTACCACGCTGAAGAGTGCAAAGAAGTATGCTAATGAATGGCTTCAGACCAGAGTGGATCAGGGGCTTTCAGCGTGGACGGTGCAGCTTGAAGCGAAAGCGTTGGGAAAGCTATACGGGATTTCCCCGGATGACGAGAATTACTTTAATCCGCCCAAGCGAAAACGTGAGGAGATTAAACGGAGCCGGGGGGACCGGGTGCGGGACAAGCATTTCTCCAAGACGAACAATGATGAACTGATAAAGTTTTGCCGGGGAACCGGCCTGCGGCGAAAGGAGCTGCAGGAGCTGCGGGGGAAAGATCTGGTGCCCAGGGCGCAAATTGAGGCGGAGATCTCCGAACTACAAAAAATCCCGGAGGAGCAGCGAGCACCGAGCGTCACAAAGCGCCTTGAAATGCTCCAGGACGCACGTTTGTTCCCGGAGGAGTGGTTTATCCATGTCCGCAACGGAAAGGGCGGACGAGAGCGTTTAAGCCCGATTATAGGCAAAAATGCAGGGCAGATCATTGAACGGATAACTGATACACCGCCAGAGGAGAAGGTGTGGCAGCACGTTCATAATTGCGCCGACATCCACGGTTATCGTGCGGAGTATGCCACGGCGATCTACAAGGCTCATGCCAGGGCAATCGAAGAGATTCCCTATGACCGGGTAAACCGTGGCACCGGGCGGCGTTATCAAAGCGAGGTTTATACTTGCCGAAAAGATGAAGCGGGGAAGAAGCTGGACAAGGCTGCTATGCTGATCTGCAGCAAGGCGCTGGGGCATAACCGTATTAGCGTTGTAGCGGATAACTACATTCGGGGCCTGTAAGGAGGTGCGCTGCCATGGGTGAGTTTGTAAAGAAAACGATAGTGGGTTATAAAGATGTTCCTGGCGGCAGCTCGGACCCAGATTGTACCCACGTGATTCTGACGCTGAACGAGTATAAAAAGATTGTCCGGGAGAGGGACGAGGCAATCCGAACGGTCGGCATTGAACGTCAGAATGCTGACCGTCAAATGAACGAAGAAAAAAAGAATGCTGCATACCAAATCAGGCAAGTGAGAGATCAGGCGGTCAAGGAAATCGCAGAAATGCAGGGAGCATTGGCGCAGGCCCAGAAGGATGCAGCATATCAACGGCACCTAAATGAAAACCTGCTGCGGATCTCTCGGGAAAGAGCCAATGCGGATCGAGGACTAAAACCGAAAAAAGAGCATACCGGATATGTTGTGATGAATATGCAGGAAAAGAAATTGCAGAGAAAGAACAGTCGGGGCTATTACACAATCACATTATGGGAAACGGTGCTGCAGAGTCCCTACTCTGTAGATTTCACTGAAGAACAGGCCAGATATCAGATTCATGAAGATCTAATGCAGCATGAAGATGGAAAAGAGTGGGCGTTAAGCAGAATTGGAATTTGTGAGAAGCCAGATCCGAAGTTCTGTGACCCATTTGAATATAATGAAATAATGGAAAATGAAAATGTTCTTGTTCGGTATCAGCTGCGTGCAAACTATCAGGCACGGCGAGGGGAGAAGACCGGCTTTTGGGACATCATATTGGTGCATCAGAAGCCGATACCACAGGTTCCGAAAGATATGAGACCATGAGAAAAAGCCGCTGTTTGATACAGCGGCTTTTCAAATTCGACAGAGTGTGCTAAAATGCCAATGTTGCCCAACTCCGGCCCAGTAATGGGAAGGAGGTGAATGCTATGCTGGAGTCATTTTGCAATCTCTTAATCGGCATCGGAGCAAGTGTAATTGGCACTTACATTTGTAAATGGCTTGATGACCGAAACAAGGGCAACTAAGCATGAAAGAAAGCCGGGAAGGTGGCACCC
>USSP01000259.1 GCA_900557385.1 uncultured Lachnospiraceae bacterium | reverse complement strand
TGTTATACAAAAAAGACGAGGAATTCCGGGAAAAAGTAAAGAACAGCAAAGGGTTCTGCATCCCCCATTTCGGTGATTTATGCAGGGAGGCAGATCGTCAGCTTTCTGACAAAGAAAAAGAAGACTTTTACCCTGCCATGTTTGCCCTGATGGAATCCAATATGGAACGAATCCAGGAGGATGTCAACTGGCTGGTAGAAAAATTTGGTTATCGCAACAAAGACGCAGACTGGAAAACTTCCAAAGATGCCATCCAGCGCGGTATGCAAAAACTCCAGGGCGGTTATCCCGCAGATTCGCCCTACAAGATGGACAAGTAAGGTTAGGCATTCTTTCCCAACAGTGTCTCACAGGTTGCCAGATATTCCATACTTTCTTCATAGAGCATCTCCGGGTTATAGGAGCCCTCTACCATATGTTCTGTCATCAGACCATCAATGGTATACTTAATCATTTTCGCTACCCTGTACCCGGACTGCTCATCCGGAAACTGCTTATAATCTGCCTGAGCGTAAATCCGCTCAATGGTCTCCCGATAAGCATCCCGCTTCATCTCCGTGGCCAGCAATGCCTCATTCACATTTTCCGATACGGCTGTATTGAGGAACTGCTGCATATAAGGATAGCCACGCAGCACCTGGAGTTTCGCGTTTTCCACTCCTCTTGCAATAGCAAATAGATCCGTCTCTGCAGGACTCACCGAAGCTGTCAGTTCCATCGTCATATAACGTACACTGTAATCATAGAGAAAAGAATACAATCCGATTTTATTTTCAAAATAGTGAAACAAGAGTCCCTTACTGATTCCCGCTTCCGCTACGATTTCGTCTGTACTGGCCTTTTTATAGCCATAGGTGGCAAATACCTTCAGTCCGGCATTCATCATCCTATCCTGTTTTTCTTTTTTTATATCAAAAAATTTTGCATTCATATTCAAACATCCATTATCCGATTTTAATATAACGGCTCAATTATAGCACATCTTCCTAAAATTTGTATAGAATCCCTTGATGGGAAACAAAAATAGTATTAGAATACTGCTATATCTATTTCGAAAGGAGTAACTATTATGGCAAAAAAACTTGGGAAGCTTTTCCTGTTCAGCGCAGCAGTCGGTGCCGTAGCCGGAAGCGCATACTACTACCTCCAGCACCGTGATTCTATCGTAAAGAACGATGATCCCGCTGAAGAAGATGATGATTTCGATGATTTCAGTGAAGACCTGGACGAGGAGTCTGATCGTAACTACGTAGATCTGGATTTTGATGCTAAGAAAGCAGAGTTTACCCAGAAGGCAAGTGGTGTCGCAGAAAAGGTTCTGGAGAAGACTGCTGACTGTCTGTCCGCTGCTGCCGGAAAAATTTCCGAAACCGCAAAAGCACTGGACAATGCAATCAATGCTCCGGAAGCTCCTTCTACCGAGGAATTCTTCGATGATGAAGATCCCGAAGAGCCTGCAGAAGAAGCTGCAGAAGCAAAAGCGGAAGAAAAACCGGAAGCTGCAGAGACTGCAAAGGAAGAAGACGCAGAATAAATTAATAAAATACACCAACAAACGTGCATAAAGAAAGGGCAATCTCTGGAAGGGACTGCCCTTTCTTTATGCATATTCTTTTCTTCGTTGTCTATTCCTGATTTTCTTTTCCTAATTTTCTTTTCCTAGTTTTCTTCCTGTTCCTTATGTCTGCGGGCTAGTTCTTCCTTCAGATTATAAGCCTTGTCCTTGATACGGGAGCTTGCTGTGGAAGAACCCATAATCTCTGAAATCATGTGGGATGCCGTATCTAACTGATCACATTCGATTGCCAATGCCGCTGTAAGATAGTCTGCCGTATCCTCATCCATGCCTGCCATGGGATAGTCTTCTTCCATTCTCGCCTTGATGAAACCATCCAACGCTTTCTGCAGGAAGTTCTGTTCCTCCTGATGGATGTTTTCTGTCTGCTGCTCCAGATCTGGTTTTTCACTCTCCGGCTCTTTCTCCAGCTCCTCACGCATTCCCCGGTACAACCAGGCAATCTTTAAGCAGGTGTATGCCAGTTCGCTGGCCTTTGCCCCCTTTACCATATTGTTTAACAGAACCATCTTAAAATGCTCTACCGCCACCGGGTAAGAATATTCCGTGAGATTTTCCTCATGACGTTCTTTAAAAGAAGCACTGATTGCCTCACGGATTTTTTTCTTATGAATGGGCAACAACGTATCGAAATACCTTGCCATGGCGGCATAGCCACAATGGGGACACATGATCGCTTCGTATTTGATACTGTCTACCTGTACCTGGCGAGGTCTTAAATCAAAATCCATTCCATTACTTCGGACTCTGCCGTAACGCACTGTCTTTGCGGTAAACTTTGCCTCACAGACCGGGCACTGGTAAGTCTTATCAAATAAAAATTCAGCGTCTCCCATTGTTAACCTCATTTCTGCGCACGCTTTTGGCGCATGGTAAGTTTGTGTCAAGTGTGTACCGACACAAATCTCGCGATTGAAAAATTTTATGATCTACTGGTTGTCTTTAGGTAACACGAAAGAGCTCTTCAGCGATACGATCCGGTTAAATACCAGTGCATCCGGTGTGGAATCCTTACTGTCCACACAGAAGAATCCTTGTCTTACAAACTGGAAGCTGTCATAAGCCTTTGCATCCTTTACGGCAGGCTCAATATAACAGTTCTTTAATATGGTGAGGGAATTCGGATTCAGATTCAGGCTGCCATCCTCGTTGTATACACCCTTTTCCTCATCAATAATGTTTTCGTACAGACGAACCTCTGCCTTCACTGCATGAGGTGCACTTACCCAGTGGATAGTGCCCTTTACCTTACGGCCATCCGGGCTGTTACCTCCCTTACTTGCAGGGTCATAGGTTACATGTACTACGGTTACTTTTCCGTTCTCATCCACTTCATAGCCTACACATTTCACAAAATAGGCATGCATCAGGCGTACCTCATTGCCGGGAAACAGACGGAAATATTTCTTCGGAGGCTCCTCCATGAAGTCATCTCTGTCGATGTAAAGCTCTCTGCAGAAAGGAACCATTCTCTTTCCCAGTTCCGGATTCTCCAGGTTATTGTCTACCTCCAGGAATTCCTCCTGTCCTTCCGGATAGTTATCAATCACCAGCTTAATGGGCTCAAGTGCTGCCATGATTCTGGGTTTCTTTAATTTCAGATCTTCGCGGATGCAGTACTCCAGCATAGGATACTCTGCGGTAGACTGTGCTTTGGACACACCGCATAACTCTACAAAT
>USSP01000258.1 GCA_900557385.1 uncultured Lachnospiraceae bacterium | reverse complement strand
TGCTAAGAGCCACATATAAACCTTTTTCTTCATTTCGTATCCTCCTATGTCTGTTTTTCCGTTTTCTGTCATGAAGTACTTCTTTACTATCTATTGTACTAAATTTTTCCTATAGCGGATGTTTCACTACATGAATGACACTTTTTTCGACATGAACGGCAGGGATTTGCATATAGTAATTTGAAGGATTTCACGTTACAATGTTTTTATACAAAAGCAGACAAGGAGAAGTTTTCTCATGAAGATTGCGATATGCGATGATGACAGGAATGAACTGTTTCGGATTTTGTCCATTCTCGCCGATTATCAATTAGAGCGGAATATGGAATTTTCCTACAAACCTTTCGAAAGCAGTGTAGAGCTTTCAGCGGAAGCGTCCCATGAGCGGTATGATATTTACCTGTTAGATATCGTAATGCCTGGATTGGATGGCATGGAACTGGCAAGGGAAATCCGAAACTATGACAAAGCCGCTGATATTATTTTTCTCACTTCTTCTTCTGAATTTGCAGTGGAAAGCTATCAGGTGAAAGCTTCCAACTATCTCATGAAGCCGCTTCAAAAAGACCGGGTGTTTGAGGCATTAGACGACATCATGCGAACCAGAATAGAAGACCGTGATTCCTGCATTGTGCTGAGGAGCAATATAGGGGTTCACAAGGTCAGACTTTCTGAAATTGTATATGTGGAAGCACTGAACCGAAAGGTCATTTACTATCTGAAAAATAACAGTCAGATTACCTGTGCGGAAAAATTTGCAGCCGTCTGTAATTTACTGTTGCAGCATCAGGAATTTCTTCTGGTACATCGTTCCTTTGTTGTAAATATGAATTATATCCGTTCCATTGACGCAACCGATATGTGTCTGGCAAACGACAGTTGCATTCCCCTGGCGCAACGCAGGGTTCCGGAAATCAAGAGACTTTATCTTGCTTTTCAAATGGAGGAATGAATATGGCAGATTTAAGTATGCTTTTAGAACTGGTTAATTATGGATTTGTACTTTTCTTCGGTATCGTAGTATCCCTGTACCTTGCCGATATCAATTTTTCCGATCATAAAGTGTTATATATCTGTACGCTCCTCGCTTTTGGTGTAGCACAGCTTGTTTTCTATCTGATCATGGGTGAATCATTGCTTTATAAAAGCTATCCCCTGCTCATCCATCTTCCTTTGTTTCTCTTAATCTGGCTGGAATTCCACCGGAATTTCTATATTGCAGCCATCTCCGTGTTGTCTGCCTATCTGCTGTGTACCCCCCGTAAATGGTTGGGCACCCTGGTTGCTTTCTTTTTCCATGGGAATCCCCTTGTAGCCTATATTGTGTCTATCTGTGTGACCATTCCTCTGCTTTTTCTGGTTATCCGCTACATTGCGCCCTATATTATCCGGCTGAAATATGAAAGCAGAAAGATACTTTTACTCTTTTTCCTGCTTCCTCTCTCTTATTATATTCTTGAATATTCTTTCACGGTTTATACGGATTTATTGTACACGGGAGGTCCGGTCGTCATAGACTTTATGGACAGTTTTATCGTGCTGTTCTTCTTTATTCTTTCCATGCTTTCATTGGACTTCGCGGATAAAAAAAGCTCCGCTGAACGGGAAAATCTGCTGCTTACAACTGCTGCCGCGCAGGCACAGAAGGAGATTGCCCAGCTGTCTGCTTCCCAGAAGCAGGCAGCCATTTATCGCCATGATCTTAGACATCACATGACTTTTCTGCAAAACTGTATTGCAGATAACAATCAGGGACAGGCTCTGGAATACATTCATCAGATTTGCACCGATATTGATAACAGCCGGGTCATCACCTATTGCCAAGACAATGCCTTAAACCTGATTCTCTCTTCCTATGCCAGTCAGGCGAGGGATGCCGGCATCGACCTCCGTTTTTCGGTTACGGCAACCGATTTTTCCCGTTTTCAGATTACGGATCTGTGCAGTCTCTTTGCGAATGCCCTGGAAAATGCCATTCATGCCTGTGAACAGATTCCTTCCCCTAAAAAGCGCTATATCACACTGAAGGTATATGAAAAAAATAACCGGATCTGTATTCATATTGCAAATAATTACATACAGAATCCGGTATTTGAAGATGAAATTCCTGTCTCTCATGAAACCAGACACGGCATCGGTGTGAAAAGCATGATTTCTGTTGTGGAAAAATATCACGGTGTTTATGGATTTTTTACGGAAAACGGAGAATTTCGTTTCCAGGCGTCATTGTAGCGCAGTCTGGGTACTCCCCGTGCGTCTTCCTACCACCACCCCCCGTCCTCTACCTGATAGGAACAGCAGGACAGGGTAAAGAATTAAATATTGCCCCGGCATCGCTGGTAACCATGACCAGAAGTGCCGGGGCATAAATTTTCCTCTGTTTTATTTATTCTTTAAACCTTAATCCTGTGGGGCTTAAACCTTAATCCTGCGGGATTTTGAGCTGCCAGCCCACATGGATCCGGTTTGGATTCCTGATCAAACCACTGTTGGCCTCCAGGATCTCAGCCACGGTGCATCCATACTTTCTGGCAATTCTGGAAAGAGTGTTGCCCTTTTGTATGGTGTAGGTCACGTATGAGCCTGTATCGGGCTTAACCCTGCTCTCATCATATCCAATCATAAAAATGGAAGACGGAAAGAGAGGATCGGTTTGCCAGCTTACCTGCTTTCTGATGGGGTCATAACTGGTTTCGCAGAGCTGCCTGTTGCCGTTCGCATCTCCTTCGGCATATCAAAGTGGAAATAAACTTTTCACTTCAGGGAATAATTTTTTGTTTGACTTCATACAAATATGGTGTCTAATATTATTAGAATCATATGTTGTTCCGTCCTGGAGCTGCGTAGGACGCGTAATATTAACAAAAGTATCGCACTTGCAGTTTAGCAAGTGCGATTTTTGTATTATCAATATTTTCCTTCAAACAAATTATTGATAAATCCTATACATACCTGATCTGTATTGCCTGCCAGAAAAACGGTGCATTGCAATACAAGTTGAATGCTATTCTGACAACCTTTTCGCTTCCGCTGGTCTGCCAGCCATCGTGCAGGCACTCTGTTTTTACGCAGCCAGTCTTAAAGTCGTAATCTGTTGCACTTGAAGGTTTTTGTAGTACCCATTTTTATCCAAACACTCAATAATATTTTATTGGAATTCAACTATCTTTCTGAAAAGAGTTTCTGTTTGCGCTCAATCATTTCATCAATCCGGCTCAGATATTGTTCAATGTCCTTGACATTCTCGCAGCGTTCAATGC
>USSP01000257.1 GCA_900557385.1 uncultured Lachnospiraceae bacterium | reverse complement strand
AGGCAAGCAAATCATCCGTAGCAGTTTCGGATTCCGTATCAATGCTGTTCATGGTTTCATTGATGTCAGAAATGTTCTGAAATGCGGTATCCATCTGGGTACGGTATGTTTGTAATTCCCCAGAATCCTGAGATTTGCCACAGGAAGTAAGAGCCAGGGACATCATAAAAAGAAAACAAAGGATAAAAGATCTGGAAAACTGTTTCAAGAAAAACCTCCCCCTAAATAAAACAAGTCAGTGAATAAAAAGGATTTGCTGTTGTGTGAACAGCAACAATCATAACCTACAGTATTGTACTATAATTGCGATAGGGTTGCAAGAAAAGGATACAAGATGGTATAATTTCGGTGCTATTGATTAGTCGTTAAATGAATTGATGAAATAAGTGGATTACTAGTTTACATAACATGGAGATGCTGCATGAAGAAAGAAGAGTTTAAAGCCTTATGTCAAAATAAATTCGTGGTGTTGGACGGAGCTACCGGTTCCAATTTGATGCAAAAGGGAATGCCCATGGGTGTCTGCCCAGAGCAGTGGATTTTAGAGCATCCGGATGCCATACTGGAGTTACAGAGAGCATACGTGGAGGCAGGTACGGACATCCTTTACGCACCTACTTTTACCGCGAATTCTTTGAAACTGAAGGAATATGGACTGGAAGGACAGGCGAAGGAGATAAACCAGAAACTGATCCGGTTATCCAAGGAAGCGGCGGGCGATAAAGCACTGGTGGCGGCAGACCTTACTATGACCGGTGTGCAGCTTGCACCCATTGGATCTTTGGATTTTGAGGATTTGATTACGATTTACAAAGAACAGATTTCCTATGTGGTGGAGGCCGGTGCCGATCTGATTGTGGTTGAAACCATGATGAGTCTGCAGGAGACGCGGGCAGCACTGATTGCAGCGAAAGAAACCTGTGATCTTCCCGTCATGTGTACTCTGACCTTTGAAAAGGACGGAAAGACTCTGTATGGAACCAATGCAGAGACAGCAGCAGTGACACTGACATCTCTTGGTGCAGATGCGGTGGGAGCAAACTGTTCTACCGGTCCTGAGCAGATGGCGGCAGTGATTGCGGCAATGGCGAAGGTGACAGATATCCCCATTATTGCAAAGCCCAATGCCGGCTTACCTTCTCTGGATGAAAACGGAAAGACGGTCTATTTGATGAAACCCGATGAATTTGTGGAAGAATCGGAACTGTTGTTACAGGCCGGTGCCACGATTTTGGGTGGTTGTTGCGGAACGAATCCGGAATTTATTGAAAAACTGACCCGTTCTCTTCGGGAAAAGAACTTTGCGCAATATCTGTCAGCCCGTAAGGAAAAGCAGGAAAGAAAAATGCGTTACCTCACTTCGGAGCGTTTGACCTGGAAATTCAGCCTAGATGACCAGTTTTTCATTGTGGGGGAACGGATTAACCCTACAGGAAAAAAGAAATTGCAGGCACAGCTTCGTGAAGGCAGTTTTGAAATGGTACGGGACTTTGCCGAACAGCAGGAGCAGTGTGGAGCAAAGGTACTGGATGTCAATATGGGAATGAGCGGAATTGATGAGAGAGCCATGCTTTTAAAAGCGGTGGAGGAAGTTACCATGGCAAGCTCCCTTCCGGTTTCCATAGATTCCAGCTATGTGGAGGTGATTGAGGCAGCACTTCGCCGTTATCCGGGACGTGCACTGATTAATTCCATCTCTTTTGAGCAGCATAAATTCCAGAATCTTTTACCCATTGCCCGGAAATACGGAGCCATGTTTATTCTTCTGCCTTTATCGGATGAAGGACTTCCAAAGGACATGGAGGAGAAGATTTCCATTATTGAAAAGATTGCCACCAGAGCCTATGAGCTGGGTTTTACCAAAGAGGATATTGTGGTGGACGGTCTGGTAGCCACTGTGGGTGCCAATAAGAAAGCAGCATTGGAAACATTGGAAACCATTCGCTATTGTAAACAGAATGGTCTGGCGACTATCTGTGGGCTTTCCAATATTTCTTTTGGTTTACCGGAGCGTACCTATATCAATACGGCGTTTCTTACCATGGCGATTCAGGCGGGACTTACCATGGCGATTGCCAACCCCAACCAGGATATGTTGGTATGTGCCAAATTTGCTTCGGATTTATTGTTAAATAAAAAAGAGGCGGATCTTTCCTATATTGAACACATGAATCGAAGAGCTGAGGAAAAAGAGGCTGTCGAAGGAAATGCTTCCGGTACTGCCATGGCATCTGTTCCGAAAGAACAGGAAAAAGATCCGGAACTTACGGCAATATATAACGCTGTGTTAAAGGGAAACCAGTCCCAGGTAACGGAACTTACCAAAACAGCAGTGGAACGAGGCTATGAACCGAAGATAATCCTGGACACGATTCTGATGCCTGCCATCAATAAAGTGGGAGAATTGTTTGAGAAGGGCAAGTATTTCCTGCCACAGCTGATTTCCAGCGCGGAAACCATGAAAACCTCCATTGAATATCTGGAGCCTCTTCTGGTGAGCGGAGATACTTCGGGACAGCTTCCGGTTGTAATCATTGCCACCGTGGAAGGGGATATCCATGATATCGGAAAAAATCTGGTGGCTTTGATGTTAAAAAACTATGGCTTCAAAGTGATTGATCTGGGAAAGGATGTTTCCAAAGAAAAAATCATAGAGGCAGCGAAGGAGCATCAAGCCCAGATTATAGGGCTTTCTGCATTGATGACCACGACCATGCAGGAGATGCGCCATGTAATCGAGTACAAAAATGAACAGGGACTTGAAAGTGTGAAGGTAATGATCGGTGGTGCGGTTATTACACAGGATTATGCGGATGAGATTGGAGCTGACGGATATTCCAGAGATGCAGCAGAGGCAGTCAAAGTAGCCAAGTCCCTGTTGGGAATTGAAAATTAATGTTTCTCTCTTGCACTTTCACGCTTTACTATGCTAATATACAAGAGATGACTTCAGAAGGGAGCAAGATCTATGATTGGTGCAGACGCAATTGTTAAATGTCTGGAAGCAGAGGGAGTTACCGCTGTGTTCGGTTATCCGGGCGTAGCAATTTGTCCCTTTTTCAATAGTATTTTAGATTCTGACATCCGCACGATTCTCATTCGTACGGAGCAGAATGCAGCCCATGCCGCCAGTGGAATGGCGCGTATGACAGGAAAGCCGGGAGTATGTGCAGTCACCAGTGGTCCCGGGGCAACCAATGTGATCACAGGAATTGCTACGGCTTTTGCCGATTCCATTCCCCTGGTATGTATGCCGCACCGCAGCG
>USSP01000256.1 GCA_900557385.1 uncultured Lachnospiraceae bacterium | reverse complement strand
GACACTCACCGCGGGAGAGGTTACGGTGAAGGTGGAAGTTTGTTAGGATAGTTTAAACTGGATGCAATGAAGGAACCTCAAAGGTTTTGGGGTTCCTTTTTCTATTAAGGATACTATGATTTCTATTGCGAACCCGGCGGAAAATCTCTATAATTTATGATAATGGAGTCCCCGATGCCATGAATGCAGCCTGGGGATGTATCACCGACATAGCAGACGGTGTCTGTTAATTATAAGCAACACATCAACATGAGGAAGAAAACATTTTGAATTCTATAAACAGAAAAAATATTATATAAAAATCAAAACGTTTTAATACAACAGGAAGGAGACACCAAATGGAAGAAACAATCAGCGAAAAGATACGTCGTACCTTCGGGGAGGCTGACGACAAGAGAGATGCAGGAATTACCGCGCCCGAAAATGTGGTGCGCTATGACAACATCCAATACGGCGAGGACGCTAAATGGCAGGTACTGGATGTGTACCGCCCCAAGAATGAGGAAGGGAAAATTCTTCCCGTGATTATCAGCGTCCATGGCGGTGGCTGGGTTTATGGGGACAAAGACCGCTACCAGTGGTACTGCCTGGATTTGGCAACGAGAGGCTTTGCCGTGGTGAATTTCACCTACCGCCTGGCACCGGAATTCCAGTATCCCGCACCCTTTGAGGACACCAATCTGGCGGTGGAATGGACACTTGCCCATGCCGCAGAGTACGGCTTTGACACGAAGAATATTTTCATGGTGGGAGACTCAGCAGGCGCCCATATTTTATCCCTTTACGGGGCAATCTGCACCAATCCGGAATATGCGAAAACCTATCCCTTTACCGTGCCCCAGGGCTTTGTGCCCAATGCCATCGTGTTAAACTGTGGCTTGGCGGAAATTGTCATTAAGAAAGACCAGCCGGGGGATACCCCCAAGCTGATGGAAGTTTTCCTGCCAGGCAAAGGAACGCCGGAGGAGCTGCACCAGATTTCCATGAAACATTTCGTGACTGGCGATTATCCGCCCACCTATATTATGACGGCGGAAGGAGACTTCTTACGTGACCAGGCGCCTGTGATGGCGGCAAAACTCACCGAGTATAACGTGCCCATGGTATACCGCTTTTATCAGAGTAAGGACCGGGTGCTGGGACATGTATTCCAGTTGAATGTCCGCCTGGACGAGGCGAAGGAATGTAACGACGATGAATGTAACTTCTTTAGAAAATACATGAAATAGGAGGAAAATCCGATGGCTCCGGAGGAGACATTGCTTGCCAGAGGACAAATTTCACTTTGTGAAATTACATTTTCCTACGAAAAAACAAGGAGGATTTATAGTGAACGAACAGAAATTTTTTGCATCCAGAGATGACAAGATTACTCCCCAGGAGACTGCCCATGCGGAGCTTGCCAGAAAGCTGGCAGGAGAGTGCATGGTACTTCTGGAGAATGACGGGGTACTTCCTTTACAGGGAAAAGGAAAGATTGCTTTATATGGAAACGGCGTGAGAAAGACCATCCAGGGCGGTACCGGTTCCGGCAGTGTCAACACCCGGAGAGCCACCAACGTGGAGCAGGGCTTTGAGGAGGCTGGCTTTACCGTTGTGACCAAGGACTGGCTGGATGCCAATGACAAACACTATGTGGAGATGCAGGACGCCTACCAGAAATGGTTGGTGGAGGAAGGGGAGCGCACCCATGTACCTCCCTTTATCGTAGGATTTAACCATCCCTTTGCAGAGCCGGCACCCTATGAAATTACCGAGGAAGAAATCACAGCCTGTGACGCAGAAGTGGCAGTCTATGTGATTTCCAGAAATTCCGGTGAGGGCGCAGACCGCAAGTGTAAGGAGGGCGATTTTCTTCTCTATGATAGCGAGCTGGAGAGCATCAGGCGTCTGGCTGCCAGCGACAAAAAGCTGGTGGTTGTTTTAAACATAGGCGGTGTGATGCAGCTTACCGAGCTGAAAGCGGTGTCCGGCGTAGACGCAATTGTGCTCATGAGCCAGTTGGGAAATCTGGGCGGCAATGCGCTGGTAGACCTTTTGACCGGAGAGGTTAATCCTTCCGGTAAACTGTCTGATACCTGGGCAAGGGACTATCAGGATTATCCTTCAGCAGCAACTTTCAGCCACAACAATGGCAATGTGGATGATGAATATTACAACGAAGGCATTTATGTGGGTTACCGCTACTTTGACAGCTTTGGCGTGAAACCTTTATATCCCTTCGGTTACGGCTTGTCCTATACCAATTTCAGTGTAGAACCCTTGAAGGTAGAGCAGAAGGGGGACAAAATTCTGGTTTCTGCCAAAGTGAAAAACAACGGCAGCCAGTATGCCGGAAAAGAAGTGGTACAGGTTTACCTTTCCAAGCCACAGAGCAGTCTGGACAACCCTTACCAGGAGCTAGTGGCGTTTAAGAAAACCCTGGACTTAAAGCCAGGAGAGGATGCGGTGCTGGAGTTGAGTTTCCCCATCACTTCCCTGGCAAGCTACCACACAGACCGGGCAGCTTATGTCATTGACACCGGCGATTATCTTGTCCGGGTAGGTCAAAATGCCGCAGACACCCAGCCGGCAGCTACATTGACTGCTGCAGTCGAAAAGACAGTTTCCCAGTGTGAAAATGTATTCCCCTTAGATTGCGAGTTGGAAGAAATCAAGCCTTCCTTGACTTCTGCAAAAGAAGAAACCCGGTGGAATCTGACACTGGATTTGGATAAGGTTTCTGAAACAAAAATTTTCTATACCAGAGAGCATGCCCAGCTGGTCAATGCCGTTGACGAAAAAATTACCATGCAGGATGTGCTGGATGACAAATACACCTTAGACGAATTAGTTGCACAGCTTACCGTGGAGGAACTGGCAGAGCTTTGCGTGGGCACGGAGCGGAGAGACGAGAATTCCGTCATCGGTTCTGCATCCTACTGTGTACCCGGCGCCGCAGGAGATACCTCTTCCGTTATCAAAGAGAGCCGTAGAGCTAAGAACATGATTCTGGCAGATGGCCCTGCCGGTTTACGGTTACAGCCTCACTTCAAAACCGACAAGGACGGCAATATTTTACCCGGCGGCGAAGGCTTTAACGGAACCTTCCTTCCCTTCAAGGATGTGCCGGAGGGCGCTATTGACTACTACCAGTACTGCACCGCCATTCCCATCGGATGGGCATTGGCCCAGTCCTGGAACACCGACCTGGTGGAGAAAATCGGTCAGGTAATTGGCGCAGAGATGAAACAGTTCAATGTAGACCTGTGGCTGGCTCCCGCCATGAATATACACGG
>USSP01000255.1 GCA_900557385.1 uncultured Lachnospiraceae bacterium | reverse complement strand
AGAATTTCCACGGAGGCTGCAATACGTTCCACCGTATTCGTTCCTCGAAGAACCTCATCCACGAAACAAAGCACCGGCTTTTCATCCGCTTTCGCTCCATCCATAATTCTCTTCAATGCCTTGATTTCTGCCATATAATAGCTTTCTCCCGAAAGCAGGTCGTCCCGCAATGCCATGGATGAATAAATACGGAAGAAACATGCCTGATAGCCTTGCGCCAGAACCATATGAACAGATTGTGCCATCAAAGCTGCAATTGCTACCGTTTTCAAAAAGGTGGATTTTCCTGAGGCATTGGAACCGGTGATCAGCACATTTTTCTCTGTTTCCACAGAGTTGGCAACCGGCTGTTCCAATAAGGGATGTACGCCTTTTTGAAGAATGATTTTTTTATCCGGTGTAAATACCGGAATACAGTATGCCTGTCCCTTCTGCTCCAGAAAAGCCCGGTAACACTGAATGGAAACCGACGCATCCAATTGCCCTGTGACCGTCATCAGACTCTCGATCTGGGTCAGATGTCCCCGCACCTGACCCAGCATCTGATTGAACTTCAAAATATCCAGATGAAATGTCATGCGAATATAATCCATGACCAATTCCACAGGATCACTGCTTCCGCTCATCCTTGTAGGAGACAGAATCAACCGGGAATTTCTCCGGTATTTTCTAAACTCCCTGACCTGTTCCGTAATTCTTCGTGCATCCTCCTGAAAGATCTCTTCCCCAGTCTTCTGCAATACATCGGCAATTTGTTCTGCTCCCTCAAGCAACCGCAGCAAATAGGAAAAGCTGACGATATAGGGATCAATTTCTCCCTTTTGCTTAAAATACCGCAGGAAATTAAAAAGTACGCCCGCGATTATCCCCAGAACGCCAATCCCCACATTGATAAAACACATGGGTATCATCCCCAGAATAAACAGATCCACGACCACCGATAGCAGACTGCTCCGCTCCCCCAGATTATCCAATAAATCCAAATAATCCCAGATTGCATATTTTCCGCTTCGCCCCACCTTCATAAGCTGCATCTGCAAAGGCAGACGTACCTCTTCTTTCTCCATGGCACGGATACGATTCTCCCGTTGTTCCAGATCCTTTTCCTCATAACAGGGCGTTCGCAGCATATAATAGAGAAATTCTTCTCCCACGCTACTTTCTGTATAATCCATCCGTTTAAATACTTCATCCATTCCCAGATCATTCCAGGTTATGTCGTCAATACCTTTTGGATCCTTATGTCTGATATAATAGGATGATACGGTTTTCCACTCTTCGTCTTTATATTTTTTGGCAGAAGCCTGTCCGTAATGATTCCGATGTTGTTCCTCCAGCCACTTCCACCGCTTTTTCTCATTGATACGGCCTGCCGCAGTAAGAAAAATGATAAATGCCACAAAAAGTCCAAGCAACAGTTCGTATTCCATCTTACTTTTCCAAAATCCTTTCCAGGGTTTTCTCTACGCCGCGATAAATCGCTTCCGGTTGATCCTTGGTATAGAAAATTCCATCCTCGTACAGAATTTTTCCATGGATCATGGTCATGAGCACATTTTGTTTACTTCCGCTATACACCAGATTCTTTTGGATATTATGGATCGGCTGCATATTGGGCTGTCGTAAGTCAATCCGAATCAGATCCGCATGCTTTTTCTCCGCAAGTACATCGCTATCATAAAGTCCCATCGCCTTAGCTCCATTCACGGTCGCCATTTTTAAGACTTCCACTGCATCCACCGCTGCGGCATCCTGCTCCTTTAGTTTTGCCAGTCCGGTCACCAGAAACATCTCACGAAACATATCCAGACAATTGTTACTGGAAGCTCCGTCCGTTCCGATTGCCACCGGGATTCCATCCTTCAGGAAATCACTAATGGGGGCAATTCCACTGGCAAGCTTTGTATTGGAGCCGGGATTGGTCACAATCGTAAGGTGATGCTTTTTGAAAATAGCCCGGTCTTCCGGCGTGAGATAGACACCATGATATCCACCGCCGCCATACTCCCACATTCCGAGGCTATCCAATAACTGTACCGGCGTACAACCGTAACGTTCCACACACCCTTCCACTTCCGCTTTCGTCTCTGAGATATGCGTAAACACCGGTGCTTTATATTTATGTGCCAGTTCTGCCACCTGTGCGAGCAGTTCTTTGGATGTGGTATATTCTGCATGAAATCCCAGCATGAAGCTGTTCCATTCATCCTTGTGATTTAATCTCTCGTACCATTGTTCCAATAACGGGATGGACTGGCTGAAATTGTTTAAACCTCCCACCTGTACACATCGCATTCCCATATTGGTGCAGGCATCCGCAATGGAATCCGGTGTGAGATACATATCAAAAATCGCGGTCACCCCTGTGGTAAGATATTCCAGAATAGCCAGTTCCGTAGCTGTATAAATGTCCTCCGATGTCAGTTTCGCCTCCAATGGGAAAATCTGTGTATGCAGCCATTTGTCCAAGGGACAATCATCTGCCAGGGAACGCATCAGCGTCATGGCTGAATGGGTATGGGCATTTTTAAACCCCGGCATCAGTAAATCTCCCTTGCAGTCAATCTCCCGTTGAAAGTCTTTCGGTGTATCTTCTCTGGAAGGTCCCACATAGGTAAGATATGCTCCGTCTGTCCATATTTCACCCTGAAAGATTTCTTCTCCTTCTTTCATTGTCAGGATTCTTGCATTATATAATCTGATTTTCATAAATACCTCTCTTCTCCTACTGCAAATGATCCGGTCCGAAGCTCCAAGGCAATAACTCTCCTAATGGCATCTGTTGATAATCACAGGCTGATTTCGCTGTCACTACGATAAAGTCATCCGGATTCACAAATTCCCGCAGGACTTGTCTGCATACTCCACAGGGAAATGCATATTGGGACAAGCTCTGCCCTTCTCCTGTAACATCCTCCGTTTCCGGACCTCCCACAATGGCAATCGCCTTAAATGCTCTCCCGGCCGTTCCCGGTTTATTTTCACTTATTGCCTTAAATACGGCTACTCGTTCTGCACAGATTGTAGGACCGAAGGCCGCATTTTCTATATTACAGCCTGTCACAACACTACCGTCTGTGCAGAGCAACGCTGCTCCCACCTTATAATGAGAATAAGGGGTATAGGCATTTCTTCTGGCGATAAATGCTGCCTCAATCAATTGTTGGCACAAGGTTTGCGTCAGTTCCATAGTATTCTTCCTGTTTTTAAAATTTTTTAATAGATTCTGTTACCAGTTTTTTGAATAAAGGCGCCACTCTGTTGGCTGTCTCCTGTACCTCCTGGTGGA
>USSP01000254.1 GCA_900557385.1 uncultured Lachnospiraceae bacterium | reverse complement strand
TACCGTGGAAACAATCGTGGAGGAGATCGGTAAATGCCGGGAGACGGATCCGGTGCGGATTCTTCGGCTTGCCATTGAGAAAGCCAATGAGAAGGTACGACTTCTCGCCAGAGAGGATGAGAATCTGGCAGGAATGGGAACCACGGTGGTAGCAGCCACTTGCAAGGGCAGGGAGCTTCTGGTTGCCAATGTGGGGGACAGTCGTCTCTATGTAGTGGGGCGGCAGATCCGGCAGATTACCAGGGATCATTCTCTGGTGGAGGAGATGGTAAGGCTGGGAGGCATCGACCGCGAAGCGGCGAGAAATCATCCGGACAAAAATATCATTACCCGGGCGATCGGTGCCACACCTTCTGTGGATGTGGATTTCTTTCAGGTAGAATTACAGGAAGATGAACTGATACTAATGTGCTCAGACGGACTGACCAACATGCTTGAGGACGAGGAAATCCGTATGATTCTTCATGGACAGCGGGATATCGTGGAAAAGGCAGAGGAATTGGTGAAAGCAGCCAACAATAACGGTGGAAAGGACAATATCGCAGTGATATTGATCGAGCCTGCCGCAGACGAGGTGGAACATGATTAAGGTCGGTATGATCATCGGAGATCGATATGAAATCATAGAGAAAATCGGCACAGGCGGAATGTCGGATGTATACAAGGCGAAATGCCATAAGCTGAACCGTTTTGTGGCGATTAAGGTATTGAAGCAGGAATTTAGCGAGAACGCGAATTTTGTATCCAAATTCAGGGTGGAAGCCCAGGCGGCAGCAGGACTGATGCATCCCAACATCGTAAACGTATATGATGTTGGAGAAGAAAACGGTATCTACTACATTGTCATGGAACTGGTAGAGGGAATCACCCTCAAGAAGTACATTGAGAAAAAAGCCCGGATTTCCGTAAAGGAAGCCATCAGCATAGCGATTCAGGTTTCCATGGGAATTGAGGCAGCACATAACAATCATATTATTCACCGGGATATCAAGCCCCAGAATATCATTATTTCCAAAGAGGGAAAAGTAAAGGTGACAGACTTCGGAATTGCCAAGGCTGCCACCAGTAACACGATTACCTCCAATGTGATGGGGTCGGTGCATTATACTTCCCCGGAGCAGGCGCGCGGCGGCTATTCCGATGAGCGAAGCGATATTTATTCTTTGGGAATCACGCTGTTTGAGATGCTTACCGGGAGAGTGCCCTTTAATGGGGAAACGACGGTGGCAATCGCTATCAAACATATTCAGGAGCCTTTGCCTTCCCCCAGAGAATTTGTGTCGGAAATTCCCATCAGTGTGGAACAGATCGTATTTAAATGCTGTCAGAAAAGCCCGGATCGTCGTTATCAGACGATAGCAGAACTGATCGAGGACTTGAAAAAATCCCTGACCAATCCCGATGAGGATTTTGTGAAAATGGTAGATCCTGATGAGGAAGCCAGTACCAGGACAATCACGGATTCAGAGATGAGCCAGATTAAACGCCAGTCCAAACAGCATGACAGTGAAGCAACCCTGCGGTTGAAGAAGGATGTGGAGCAGCAGGAAAAGAATAAAAACAAAAATAAAGGAAAAGAAAAAGAAGAGGAGGAAGACTTTGACCCGGAATACGACCCGAAGATGGAACGGATCACCACGGTTCTCACGATCGTTGCGGCCATTATCATCGGTTGTATTATCTTTTTCCTGGTAGGAAAAGCCATCGGAGTCTTTCCCTTTGGCACAACCGGGAATGAGACTTCTGAGAGTGCAAGTGCTTCGGTTCTGATGCCGGATGTGGAGGGTTCCACTCTGGAGGCAGCAAAGCTTGCCTTAAATAAAGTGGGATTGATTCCGGAAATCCAGTATGTGACCTCCAACGAATATCCGGCAGACACGGTTATCAGTGCGGATGTGAAAGTCGGAGAGAGTGTTGCCAGCGGCAGTCAGGTGGTATTGACCGTCAGTTCCGGCAATGAAGGAATCCGTGTGCCTTCTGTAGTGGGCAAAACCTACGAGGAAGGAGAGTCTGAGTTAAAGAAAGCCGGCTTTACTGTGACGAAAACCGAGGAATACGCCGCAGATGTGGAGACAGGCAAAGTGATCAGCCAGTCCCCGGAGGCAGGGCAGAGCGCACCGGAAGGTTCCGCCATCACCCTCCATGTCAGCCTGGGCACAGAGGATAATAAAGTGCAGGTTCCCAATCTCCTGGGAAAAGAGGAGGACGAGGCGATGGCAGTCTTAACAGAACTGGGACTGGCACTGGGAAACGTGGAATATGTAGAGAGTACCCAGTATCCTGAGAATCAGATCTGCTATCAGAGTTATACGGTGGACAGCTATGTGGATGCGGGAACCATGGTGGATGTGAAGATTTCCCTGGGAGAATCGTCTGCAACTTATTCCTACAGCGGCACTATTCAGGGACCGACACTGGAGGAGGATCCTGGTTTCAAGAGCGGCACCAGTGTCCAGGTAACGATTATTGCGTCCAACGGAACGGTGTTGATGGATATGGCGACCACATCTTTCCCCTTCTCGGTTAACTATAGCGGCATACGTTCGGAGACAGGAAAAGTGACTTTCCACTATTTCTCTACCGCAGAGGATGGAAGCAGTGTGGAAAAGACCATAGAGCGTCCGATTACGTTTACGAAGGAAAACTAGAATGACAGGAAAGATTGTGAAAGGCATCGCCGGTTTCTACTATGTAGATACCGGTGATGTTGTCTATGAATGTAAGGCAAAGGGCATTTTCCGCAAGAACCAGAAAAAGCCTCTGGTGGGAGACAATGTGGAATTGGAAATTCTGGACGAGGTGGAACATAAAGGTAATATCAGTAAACTTTTGCCCAGAACCAATGCCCTCATCCGTCCGGCGGTGGCAAATGTAGACCAGGCATTAGTGATTTTTGCTTTTACCAGACCCAAAATCAATTATAATCTTCTGGACAGATTTTTAATTCAGATGGAGCGGCAGCAGCTGCCCTGCGTCCTGGTGTTCAATAAAATGGACATCGCCGAGGAGGAAGAAAAGCAGCAGATTCGAGAGGTCTATGCGGCAAGCGGTTATCCCGTTTACTTTGTCAGTGCCAAAAGCGGAGAGGGCATGGCAGAACTGACGGCATGCCTGAAGGATAAAACTTCCACCGTGGCAGGTCCCAGCGGTGTGGGTAAGTCCTCCCTGGTAAACCGTCTGCAAAAAGAAATTTCCATGGAAACCGGGGAGATCAGCAAAAAGATTGAACGGGGCAAGCAGACCACCCGTCATACCCAGTTGATTCCTTTAGAGCAGGGTGGGTTTATTCTG
>USSP01000253.1 GCA_900557385.1 uncultured Lachnospiraceae bacterium | reverse complement strand
CAAACCGGGGAGGCAAAGCACGAATGAAGATTGAGCCGCCTCTTATTATTTATGAAAGCCCCGGCGTGTATACGGAACCGGTGCAGAAGCAATACGGCTATTAACAGTTACCTCTTAACAGGGGAATTGTGATTTTGGAAAAAGCAGAAGAGAGGAGCAGAGAAAGGATGGCTGGAATTTTATATTTGTGCGCCACACCGATCGGAAATTTGCAGGATATGACTCCCCGGGTTGTGGAAACCTTGCAGATGGTGGATGTGATTGCTGCGGAGGATACCCGGAACAGTATCCGGCTGCTGAATCATTTTGACATTCATACGCCCATGACCAGTTATCATGAATTTAATAAAGTAGAAAAAGCGAAACAACTGGTAGTACAGCTGCAGGCTGGAAAAAATATTGCACTGATTACCGATGCCGGAACGCCGGCAATTTCCGATCCGGGAGAGGTATTGGTCCGGTTCTGTCAGGAGGCGGGAATCACAGTAACTTCCTTACCGGGGGCCTGTGCCTGCATTACAGCTTTGACGATGTCGGGACTCTCCACCAGACGCTTTTGCTTTGAAGGATTCTTACCTGCAGACAAAAGGGAGAGAAAGGCAGTATTGGAGGATCTGGTGGATGAATCCCGAACCATGATTCTGTATGAAGCGCCCCATCATCTGGTAAAAACACTGGAAGACTTATACCAGACTCTGGGAGAGAGAAAAATAACGCTGTGCCGGGAATTAACGAAAAAGTTTGAGACCATACTGCCTACTACACTGGAACAGGCTCTGAGCCTTTATGAAAAAGAAGAGCCCAGGGGAGAATATGTGCTGGTGGTAGAAGGAAAAAGTCTGGAGGAAAGAAAGAAGGAATCCCAGGCAAACTGGCAGGAACTTTCCATTGAAGAACACATGGCTTATTATGAAAAAATGGGAATGGATCAGAAAAATGCCATGAAACAGGTGGCAAAGGATCGTGGTGTAGGAAAGCGGGAAATCTATCAGGCGATCAATGTAAACGGAAAAAACGTGTAAATGGCGCGAAAAAGAGAAAATAAAAATCAAATCTAAATATAATATATTAGTATATAAGAAAAATAACTTGCATAACACCGCAAAAACCCCTTGAAATCTGCAGGAATCTACGGAAACAGACTTGCAAAATGCAGACAATATGCAAGAATAAACCGGAAAAGTTTTCATATAGTTCTAGTAGAGAGCAATATGGAGTACAAAAATATGCTGGATTATATGTGGGGAATCATGATTGTTATTGGAGTGCTGTATGGAGCAGCAACCGGAAATCTGGAAGCGGTTACCCAGGCAGTTTTAGAGAGTGCAGGGGAAGCAGTATCCATCTGTATTACCATGATTGGTGTCATGTCTCTTTGGGTGGGGCTGATGCAGATTGCAAAGGAGGCAGGACTTATCGGCAAAATGACAGAAGCCATTCGTCCTGCCATTCATTTTATGTTTCCCAGGATACCGGCGAAGCATCCTGCCTTGGAATACATTTCCACCAATGTGATTGCCAATATTCTGGGATTGGGATGGGCGGCAACGCCGGCTGGCCTGAAAGCCATGGAGGCGTTAGCGGAACTGGAGCAGAAGCGGATTGGAAAGGGAACGTTATCCACAAAAGCGACCGCTGTTGCCAGTGATGAAATGTGTACCTTTCTGGTGTTAAATATATCTTCATTGCAGTTGATTCCTGTGACGATTATTGCTTATCGGAGCCAATATGGAAGCCCTGACCCCACCGCGGTTATTGCACCGGCGATTCTGGCAACGCTTGTCAGTACCCTGGCTGCGATTATTTTCTGTAAATGCATGACAATGCGAAACAAGCAATAGGAGGGGAGCAATGGGACACATTTTATCCAATGTATCGAACCTGATCATCCCACTGTTGCTTTTTTTCGTAGTGGGGTATGGCCTGTTACACCGGGTGAAAATTTATGAGGAATTTGTGAAAGGAGCCAAAGACGGATTCCAGACTGTGATTCAGATCATGCCTACCTTAGTCGGGCTGATGATTGCAGTGGGGGTACTCCGAGCTTCCGGATTTCTTGACTTTCTGGCACAGCTGTTGACGCCTTTGGCAGATTTGTGTCATATTCCGGCCGTAACATTACCACTGTTATTTATTAAAATGTTTTCCTCATCGGCTGCCACCGGAATGGTATTATCCCTCTTTAAACAATTCGGAACGGATTCTTATATTGGTATGTTTGTGTCCATTGTAGTGAGCTGTACGGAAACGATCTTTTATACCATGTCCGTTTATTTCCTGGTGGCTCGGGTTACAAAGACCAGATGGACATTACCGGGGGCCTTGCTTTCCAGCTTGTCAGGCGTGATTGCAAGCGCTATCCTTGCTGCCATCGTGTAACATCTATTCTTCCTCCATCATTTCTTCCAGATAACCGCGATCCCACAACAGGATTTTCAGCTTTTTAGCAGCTTCTACAGCAGGAGAAGTGAAATACTGATTGGTAAGAACAGCACCTACCATGCGGTCATAGTAATCCCTGCCTGCATAGGCTTCCTGGACGGCTTTCACACCTACCGGTTCCTGATACCGTTTACATTGGATCGCGTAGGTGACACCGTCTTTTTCTGCCAGAATATCAATGCCGTAATCCCCACTTCCCTTTGTTACCTGTACATCGAGAAAACCGTGCCTCTGTAACAGATCGGCACAGAAGTATTCAAAGTCATGCCCCTCCATTTCATCGAAAAGAAGAGGATGAGGCTTGCGCTTCACCAGCCGTATGATGATGAAAAACAAAATTCCCGCCGCAGCTACAGCAGCTGCAGCTATGATATAGGTGGTATTCATATCTGTATTTTCAGTAACCCTTTCTATTCTGTTTCAACACTCCCATTTGACAACCTTGTCCGCGAAGCATAGTATAGGAATGATTATAATGAAAGAAAAGAGAAACAGCAAGCGATAAGGAGCTCTCATGGACAATCTGATTTTCAGTTTAAATGCAACAGTACCGATTTTTCTGATGATGGTGGTGGGTTATTTCCTGCGCCGGGTGAAAATTGTGGACGAACCTTTTATAAAAACCCTGAATTCCTTCAATTATAAGGTGACTTTACCGGTGCTGCTGTTTTATGATTTGTCCTCATCGGACTTTTCTGCCGTGTGGGATACCTCGTATGTATTATATTGCTTTTTTGTAACCTTGTTCTGCATTTTATTGATTTGGTTTATAGCTGGAAAATTTTTGAAGAGCAAGGAACTGACGGGAGAATTTGTACAGGCATCCTACCGGGGAAGCGCTGCAGTACTTGGCGTGGCTTTTATT
>USSP01000252.1 GCA_900557385.1 uncultured Lachnospiraceae bacterium | reverse complement strand
AGCTACGCCATTGTAACCATGTCTCCTATATAATTGTATACCATTATACACTCTGACATGTGATTATACAAGTTTTTTTTCTTACAAAAGCACTTCTTTATACACCCGAAGTACATTTTTATACAGGATTTTGTCCACCTCACTCTCATGGAATCCGCTTTTCTGTAAAGCATCCACCAAAAGAGGTAACATGGAAGCATCTTTCATTTCCAAATCGCCGCCGATTCCGTCAAAGTCAGAACCTAAACCGATGCAGTCAATGCCCCCCACCTTTGCCAGATATTGGGCATGTTCCGCCATCCGGGCTACCCGGCTTTGTACATGACCGTTCTCATCCGGATCCATGAGAAAACTGCAACAGTAGTTCAGTCCGGTAACACCGCCTCTTTCTGCCAGCTTGCGGATCATGTCATCCGTGAGGTTCCGGCAATGTCCGCACAGTGCGCGGGCATTAGAATGACTTGCCACGAAGGGTTTCCTGGTGTGTTCATATACATCGTAAAAGCCCGCATCCGACAGATGGGACACATCAATAATGATTCCCAGCCGTTCCATCTCTTCGATAAAGGCAAACCCTTTTTCCTTCAAGCCTCTGGACATATCCGGCTCATAAGGGAACACCTTCCCTCCGTCTCCCGGCACATTATTGGGGTATGCCAGGGAATTTTCGTGGTTCCAGGTCAGTGTCATCATGCGTACCCCCAGACGGTACAGATCCCGTAGGAAAGAGAGTTCTCCCTTGCAGACTTCTCCCTCTTCTGCCGTGAGCATGGCAGACATTTTTCCCTCCTGCATGTTTTTCTCAATATCTGCATAATTTTTCACCACGCCGATGAGATCTTTATTTTTCTCCATTTCGGTATAAAAGACATCCACCAGATGCATCACGGATTCAAAAGGATTTTCTTTCCGTTTCATATTGACAAACATGGCAAAGTTCTGGAGAAGGTAATCACCCTGTTTCATCTTCATCAGATCAAGCTGCAGATCATTTTCCCGCAGATTCTTACAAACCTCTGCCTTTCCTGCAGCTACATCTTTCTGTGAATACCAGATCTCTGCAATGGTATCACAATGCATATCAACGATTTTCATTATGTAAATCTCCTTCTTTCTATGTTATACTTTCTGTTATATCTACATGCGTTGTTACTGTTCACCGGTCTCGCTCCAGTAACGATTATTTCCTACAACAGTTTACGAAAGGACATTTTACGCTATGTCAAAAAAAATCATATCCGTCCCTTATATTGATCAGACCGATGCTTATCCCACCGGCTGCGAAAGTATTTCTACCGTAATGCTTCTCCGGTATCTGGGCTATCCCATCACTCCGGAGGATTTCATCGACAACCATCTTCCCCGTCATGATTTTGAATTCCGGGATGGCTATTTCTATGGACCTGACCCTCAGGAATATTTCATCGGAAGCCCCTATAATAATGAAACGGGCTCCTATGGCTGCTACGCCGGAGCAATTATGAAAGCCTTATCCGGCATTGTTTCTAAACATTATACCATCCATGACGAAACAGGTACTCCCATCCGGGAACTGCTGACCCGTTACATCGACCAGGATATGCCGGTTATCTTCTGGGCTACCCTGGATATGCAGGAGGCAGTTCCCGGTCCTACCTGGAAACTAATCTCCACCGGGGAGGATTTCACATGGAAAAATAATGAGCACTGCCTGCTTTTAGTGGGCTACGATGATGATGTCTACTATTTTAATGATCCCTGGCACAACCATGGTCTCATCGGTTATGACCGTGCCCTGGTAGAAAACCGTCATGCCCAGCAATATGCGCAGGCGGTTGGTCTGCGCACACGTTCTTAATCAGCGGATCAACTGCTCTCCTACATTTCCCCCGGCAACCTCTACAAAGGCATTGTAGACCATCTCTTCAATGTCTTTGTCTGCCATCAGCAGCAGGATCACATTTCCTGCATTATTCACGGTCACCTTCTCTGCTTCCACGCAAATCCATTTTCTGGGATTGGCTCCATCGAAAATGCGCTGACGGATCTCCTTTACATCCGCACCGTCTTCCACACGAATCAGGCACAAGGAATAGGGAATCGAACTCATCATCGGCTCGGAAGCCACTACCTGGGCAATTCCGGTGAGATCCTCTGTTCCGATATCATAAGACATCATACTTTCATCCACTTCCTCCGGATCACCTAAGTAGACTTCTATTTCTCCCGCCGCATCATAAATTTCATTGATCACATCCGCCAGATCCTTGTCAGCAAAGGGATCTGTTCCGTTCTGTGCACTTCCTCCCGCGCTGTTTCCACAGCCGGTAAGCACTCCCGTTAATAAAATTCCTACACATAACATTGTTACTATTTTTTTCATACAATTCTCCATTCTTTTCATTTCCGCTTATTCTATAGTGTCCCCTACCATTTGCAAAATATCCGATATCTCCGAAAAAACTAAATGGTGGACGCAATCAGTTCCATCGTTCCTGCAAACGCCATGGTTCCAAAGCCTGCAGGCACAATGAAATGATCTCCCTTATGAAGCGCTGCTCCATTTAAGGTTCCCTCGCCGCTTACTACGCTCATCAGATAGAAGGGAGCCTCCTGCTCTACGTTTACACTGCCATCCACTGCCAGATGGAACACTTTATAATAGGAACATGCATAAAGCATTTTCCACTGGTTTTCCGGTGTTCCTGCGGTATGCAGCACACTATCCTCTACGGATTTTGCAGGCACCTGAATCACATCAATGCTTTTCTGAATATGAAGTTCTCTGGGTTTTCCATTGGAGAGCCTGTCATAATCATAAACACGATAAGTGATATCACTATTCTGCTGGGTTTCCAGTAAAAGGATACCTCCTTTAATCGCATGAACCGTGCCCGGGTCAATCTGGATGAAATCTCCCTTTTTCACCGGAATCTGACGGATGAAATCCTTCCATCGTCCGTCCTCGATCATCTCCTTCAGTTCCTCTTTGGTACGGGCATTATGTCCGATAACCAGGGTGGCATCCTCTTTGCAGTCCAAAATATACCAACACTCTGTCTTTCCCAGCGAGCCGTTTTCGTTTACTTTTGCATAAGCACCATCGGGATGTACCTGGATACTCAAATCATCCTTCGCATCAATAATTTTAATGAGCAGAGGAAATGTCTCTCCGGTCTTTCCTCCGAACAGTTCCGGCTGCTCCTTCCACAGTGCAGACAATTTTTCTCCGTTGTAAGTACCTCCTTTAACCGTACAGTCTCCATTTGGATGTGCGGCAATGCCCCAGCATTCGCCAATGTCATCGCCTTCTGCCTGGTAGCCAAACTCT
>USSP01000251.1 GCA_900557385.1 uncultured Lachnospiraceae bacterium | reverse complement strand
ACGTTTTTTTATCCCCAGAACCGGTGCAAGAGTGGCGCCGCGGCCGGCCGCCAATGCAATCCGTGTCGGATTTAAAATAGAGGGGAATTGGATTATCTATGAGCCCAATGCGGATCAAAACACGGGAGGAACGAAAGCGGGGAACAGTTATACGGTGCCAACCTCTACATTAAAACAGGCAGCTGATGGAAATTTTATGGATCCCTATGGAAACGGAAATATTTCCAAGACCATCTTTTCTCTTAAAGACACCGAACCACATGCCATTAAAATGTATGTCTGGCTGGAGGGAACCGATGATCAGTGCGTCAATGAAATTCAGACCGATGAACTGAAAGGACAGATTCAGTTTACCGTGATTAAATAACAGGACAAAAACCTGGGAGAAACAGAAAGATGAATGCCTTTTTTTACTATTTCTATACAATGATTGAGCATATTGTGGAACTGCTGATGGCTGCGGTCTATGCAATCTGGGATCTCATCGTGGGAATTGTGGATGTGCCCTATTACATCAGTATTTTTCGTACCTACCGGGGAGAACTGACGCCCGCCGGCTGGGTGTGTGTGGTACTGGTACATTTGCTGATTCTGGCACTCATTGTGCTGGTAATCTATCTGATTTATCGTGGACTCAGAATCGCTTTCCGGTTCAAGGTTCCCGTGGTGGAATACGAGAAGCTGAAGGATGAAGTGGTTCGCCTGAACCGGGAAGTACTGAAGATGACCTACGAGAAGGACAAGATTCTTGCCATGAAGGTGTCGGAGATGGGAGTGCAGGTGAATCCGGATTTATTGGAAACCGGAGAAATAGAGACTTCGGAAACCGTGGGAGAAGAAGAAGGCGAGGAAACGACAGCAGTGTCAAAAGTCGATGTCAGCGAACTTCGTTTCCCCAGATTATCCGGTGTAGACCAGTATTTCAGGACAGAATATAAGCCGCCTGAATATGACAACACTGTCACTTTGGAGGAAATCTGCCAGCGGTTCCGTAATTTTGCGGCATCCCGTCTGGGACTGTATTATGACCTGGAGATTATGAAGCGTACGTTTGCAGCCTTTGGTGCAGCCAAGATGGTGATTCTACAGGGTATTTCCGGTACCGGTAAGACTTCTCTGCCTTATGCTCTGGGACAGTTTCTTATGTATCCTGCTGTCATCTGTTCCGTACAGCCCTCCTGGCGTGACCGTACCGAACTGGTAGGTTATTACAATGAATTTACCAAGCGCTATACAGAACCGGACTTTTTAAAGACTCTATATGAGGCACAATATGTAGATGACGTGCGTGTCGTTATTCTGGATGAGATGAATATTGCCCGGGTTGAGTATTATTTTGCAGAGATGCTTTCCATTCTGGAATTGCCCAGACCGGAGGAACGTTTTATCAGTCTGGTTTCTTCCACCGCGGATTCTGACCCGGAAAAAATGAAGGATGGTAAGGTATGGATTCCCTCTAATATCTGGTATGTAGGAACGATTAATAACGATGATTCCACCTTTGCAGTGGCAGATAAAGTATATGACCGTGCGATTCCCATTGATCTGGATGAAAAAGCGGAAAGCTTTGAGGTACCGGACGAACCGCCTTTGCACTTAAGCTATGAGCATCTGGTGAGCCTTTATGATAAGGCGAAGGAAAAATATCCGATTTCTCCGGAAATGCTGGTGGAACTGGATAAGCTGGATAATTATCTAATCAAGCATTTCAGACTGACCTTCGGAAACCGTATCCTGCGACAGATTAAAGATTATGTTCCCTGTTATGTGGCATGTGGCGGTACGGAAATTGATGGAATCGACTTTATCTTTGCTGCGAAGATTCTCCGTAAATTCGAGTCTCTGGGTATGGGCTTTATCCGGGATGAGCTGGATGGTCTGATTAAGTACTTAGACCATGTATTTGGGGAGGAAAACATGCAGATTAGCAAGGCATATCTGAACCGTTTGAAAAAAGCAGGGGTAAGCTAAGCGGAAAGGCATGACGAAAAATGTCGGAAGAACAGAAAGATAACATGGAAAGTGTATATGAAAAACTGGTGAAAAATCTTTCCCCCGATTTGGCACAGGACAGGTTTTACCAGTATTTCATGAATCTGCTGGAAACAGGCAGCAACTATTGTAATTACTATAGTTCCCGCATGGTAAAAAATATCGATGAGGAATGGATCAGAGCCATTGAAGAGGCACTCCCTTCCTTACAGCATGTGGTACTGAATCCCCGGAAATTCATTGAGGAGGATCGCCAGATTGTCAATGTGGCGATGGCGAGAAACATTACGCCGGAAACCATTCAGCATCTGTTACAGCATAGCAATATGATTGATAAGGTGAACGAGGACGGTACTGTTGTCCCCAACCGCCTGCTGAATGTCTACAAGGAAGAAAGTTATAATACTTACGAAAACCGCTTTATAGCCACGTTGATTCTTACCCTGCAGCAGTTTATCAATAAACGGTTTGATGTGATTTTTGACAACAGCCGGGATGAAATGGGTACCTTTTTTAAAATGGAATCCAGCATTGATAATTATACGGAAACCATTAATTATAAGCTGGAGATCAATGTCCGGGAAAAACAGACGGACATGGATAACGAAGAGGAAAATATCGGTGTTTTTACCCGGATTTCCAAGCTGCATCAGCAAATCAATGATCTGGCAAACGGAGCTTTTATGACACAGATGAGGGCATATCCGTTGGTGCGCCATCCCATCGTTAAGACCAATGCCATCGGCAAAAACCAGTATTACAAGGCGTGCCATAAATTGTGGAATTATATCCATGCCTACGAGCGGGTGGGCTATAAGATCGATATGGTAAAACAGGAGCCCATGATTACCCGGGAACTGGAGCAGGATATTTACAATTCCTTCATCTGGGATTATGTGATGATGAAGCATTACACGAACCAGAACGACTTTATGAATCTTGACCGTCCTAAGCGTACGAAAGAGATTACGGTGAAATATATCCGCCAGTCACTGGATGAAATCATTCGCGGACTGGATATGTCTGATGCCAATGTGCGGAAGCTGATTATGAACGAGCTTTCCGATTTACAATTAAAGCGGAAGATGGAAAAGATGAATGCGGAGGCGGCAGAGAAGAAGCTGGGGCGGGCTCCCAAAAGCCAAAAGAAAAAAGGCAGAAGAAGGACAGAAAAATAAAGCATGAAACGACTGGCAAATGTGGTGGAAATCTTGTTTCTGATCGGGATGCTGCTTTTATGCGGGTTGGTTATTTCTGCGGGAAGGGGCAGAGTTCCCTATGTGTTTGGCTACCGGATCCTACAGGTGGTCAGTGGCAGCA
>USSP01000250.1 GCA_900557385.1 uncultured Lachnospiraceae bacterium | reverse complement strand
AATGCAAAACTTGCTGAAATATTAGATTTAAAAGTTGGTAATCAACTTACATTATCATTAGATAATAAAGATTATAAAGTAAAAATTGCAGGTATTTATAAGCTTTATTTTAGACATTATATTTATATGTCTCCAAAATACTATGAAAACTTAACCAAAGATGAAGTTCATTATAATAGCCAATATTTTAAATTAAATAAAAAAGCAAGTGAAGCAGAGAAAATCCTACGAAGTTTGGAGCCGATTCTGCTCAATTTTGATGATAAGATCAAACGGGGAAATCGATTAAACGAGAGTGAGGCAAAGTATCTGGAGTCCCTGCTGCAGCTGCGTAAAATTAAAAAATTGCAATTGGACAGTGCCAATCAGGAACTGGAACCTATTAAAGAAAAGTTAAAAGAGAAAAAGGAATCCTGCGTTGTTGTAAGCGGTGAGGCTTATCAGGGGACGAAGATCTGCATTTCGGATGTGTCTATGGTGATACAGGATACCGTGAGAGCATGTAAATTTGTGTATCTGCGCGGAGATGTGAAGATGCAGGGACTTTACAGTTAGGCAAGGAGAGGATTGAATATGGCGATTGGACCGATCGAATTGCAGGGTACGGTACTGCGTACACAGGATTATACACAATTGAAACATCAGGAAGATACCAGAGGCGTAGTGGATCAGTCCCATTTTCAGGATCAGCTGAAAAAAGAGGTGGATGACCGCAGCTATCAGGTAAGCTCCAAAGAACGTGCGGAAAATCAAATGAAAAAGTTTGACGCGAAGGAAAAAGGATCCAACGAGTACCATCACCAGGATGGAAACAGGAAAAAGAAGAAGGATGAAATGCCGGAACAGGGGCGCGTGGTTTTAAAGCACCCTGGTGGTTTTGATGTAAGCATTTAGATGAGGAATTGGAAATGAGCATAGCACAAGTTGTTTTATTGATTATCGGAGTGGTATTGGTTGTGGTGAGTTTTGTCATTCCGGAGAAAAGACAGGAGATGAGTCCGCAGTTTCGGGAAGAGGCAGAACGGGAGGCCAGACGACTGGTGGAAGAAGCAGTAGAGAAGGCAAAGGAAAATCTGCAGGATTCCACGGATGAGACGGTGCAGTATGCGATTGAAAAGACAGAACGTGCACTGGAACGAGTCACCAATGAGAAGGTGATGTCCATCAGCGAGTATGCAGAAACCGTGATTGAGGATATCAATAAGAATCATAAACAGGTGCTGTTTTTGTATGATATGCTTAACGATAAGCAGGAGACAATAAAAAAGTCCGTCAGCGAAGCAGAAGGAAAGGTAAAGAAAATCGAGCATAAGCTGGAACAGGCAGAGCCTAAAAAGGCAAGAACCCGAAAAAAGGCAGAACCCAAAGCAGCGACACAGACACCGAACGAAAGCTTTGAAATTCTCACGGTAGACCAGCTGACGCAGCAGGACAGTAAAGTAATTGGGGAGACCAAAGAAGAGACTAAAGAGGAGAAAAAGCTGGAACAGATTCAAACAGCAAAGCTGGATATGCCATTTCTGGGGGGAGAGGAAACGGGGAATGGTGGAAACAGTAATGAACAGATCTTGAAGCTGCATCGGGAGGGTAAGTCCAATATGGCGATTGCAAAGGAACTGGGACTGGGAATCGGTGAAGTGAAGATAGTAATTGATCTGTTTGAAGGGACGAAATAAATGAAATTAAAGACATATTTAAGAGGTCTGGGCCTGGGGCTGATCGTGGCGGCACTGGTTACCGGCGCTGGTTCCCGACAGACCATGAGTGATGAACAGATAAAAGCCCGTGCCAAAGAGCTGGGGATGATGGAAAGTAAGACATATCTCACACAGGTAAACGAGTCGAAGGAAGCAGCAGAGTCTCTGATGGAATCGGAAACCGTTACGGAGACCGTTGCAGAAACCGAAGAAATAGAAACAACTACGTTGGAAACAGCGGCAGAGACAAGGGAAAACGTGACAGAGACGAAAGAAACTGTGTCAGAAGAAACAGCAGAAACCGTACCGGAAACAGAAAGTGAACCGGTGGAGGAATCCCCGGAACAGTCTATAGAAGAAACCACGTCACCGGAAACCGTAACCTTCCAGATACACAGCGGAGACAGTTCCGTCAGCGTGGCGAAACGTCTTGCAGAAGCAGGACTGGTGGGAGATGCCAAGGCATTTGACCAGTATTTATGTCAGAACGGTTATGACAAGAAAATCCGCGTAGGCACTTACGAAATCCAGAACGATTCCAGTAATGAGGAGATCGCGAAAATCATTACCACAGGAAAATAAGGGGGAAGATGTGAAAATTATTATCAAACGTAAGAAACAAGGAAAAAGAGTTTTTGCAGCGCTGTGTATTGCAGCGCTGTTTGCCGTTACAGGCGTGGGACAGACAAGCCTCACAGTCCGGGCGGCAGAAACAGCCCAGCCTGCAGTGACACCCACCACAGGTGTTTTGTATACAGGAGCGGGAGCGGAAATATTTACCAAGCCGGATCCGTCTACACTGGCAGCTGTTTTTCCGGGAGATGTTCCGGTACAGGTGACAGGGATGACCAGTAACGGGTATTTTCAGATTGTGTGGCAGGACACGCTTTATTATGTCTATGGACAGGCATTGTCTGCCACCACCGGAACCCAGGCATATAAGCTGACTTATGTGGATGCAAAAGCCGCACTGGTGGGAGATATGAATAGCGGAGCACTGATTTATGCACAAGGTGCCATGGATCGCGTAGCTCCTGCAAGTACTACCAAGATTATGACAGCACTTTTGACATTGGAGGCAGTGGCACAGGGGAAGCTTGCACTGGATACACCTCTTATGGTGACTCCCACAGCGGTTGCCGGAATTCCCGGTGATGCCAGCCACGTATCGCCACAGCTGCAGGCAGGGGAGGTTCTCAATGTGCTGCAGCTTTTGGAATGTGTTATGGTGAAATCCGACTGCCAGGCATGTAATGTACTGGCCGAGGCTGTGGCAGGAGATGTGAATACCTTTGTGGTAATGATGAATGCCAGAGCAGTACAGTTGGGATGTGTGGACACCAACTTTGTCAATACTTCCGGCTATCCCGCAGATAACCATTACACCAATGCCTATAGCCTTTTCCTGATTATGAGAGAGGCGATGAAGTATCCGGCATTTCAGACCATCATCAATCTTCCGGCAGTAACGATTGCCCCTACCAATTTAAGCCCGGAACGAACCTTTGCCTCCACGGATCTTCTGCTTCTTCCGGGAGAGTATTATAATCCTTATGTGATTGGTGGAAAGACCGGAACGGCCAAATCTTCTGGAGCTTGTTTTGTGGCAGCGGCGACGA
>USSP01000249.1 GCA_900557385.1 uncultured Lachnospiraceae bacterium | reverse complement strand
GTTCTATACCCTTGCGGCGTTAATGAGAGGCCTGGTAATCTTTACCCCATTCCTGCATAGCGCTAAGGATAGGGCGTATGGTTTCACCAAGGTCACTTAGTGCATATTCTACACGTGGCGGTACTTCTGCATATACAGTCCGGGTTATAAGCCCGTCCTCTTCCATAGATCTTAGGGAATCGGTCAGAACCTTCTGGCTGATTCCGTTAAGATCTTTTTTTAATTCATTAAATCTCCATGGCCTTAAGAGAAGATTTCTTAGAATCAATAATTTCCATTTACTTCCGATTAATTGAACCGTTGTTGCTACGGGACACTCTGGCAATTCGCTCTTCGTAAGCATTGTAAACCCTCCTTTAACAGATACAAAAAGTTAAAAATACCTGAAATGATAGATGAAGTAGTAAAAGCGAAAGTAAAAGTGTTTGCATTTTCCCGCTATGTGCCAACCGGAGGAGAGGTCGACACAAGCATGACACCACAGGAATACAGAAAATTGCTGGAAATCTGTGATGCGAAATATAAGGTGTATGAAAAGGCGGGATGCGAAACTTATTTTAATAAAAAAGACCATTTGTGGACTTTATATGAATACGAAACAGGGCAGTTCAAACTTCCGCCGAATGCGGATAAGGAGATGATATATGGTGGCTGTAACTGCGGAAACTGTCATATCACGATATCTTCCAATGGAGATATCATGGCATGCAGACGGGTAACAAACAGTAAAGTTGCAAATATATTTGAAGACCGTCTGGCAGATGTATGGATTTGTCAGATGGAGAAATACAGGGAATACGACAAATTTGCCAAATGCAGCAAATGCGAACTGAAGGCATGGTGCAGAGGATGTCCTGCGGTGGCAAATGGAACCAGTGGTGATTTCTACGGAGTGGATCCGCAGTGCTGGAAGACGAGAAACGAGATTACAGGGGAAGAACTATAGGAGTAGATGATTATGGCACTTATGGATATTATCAAGGCAAGACATTTCATTCGGAAATATACGGATCGGCAGATTAGCAGAGCGGATTTAGACAAGATCCTGGAAGCCGGAAATTTTGCACCGAATGCCGGTGGTGGGCAGCGAGGTATGATGGTCGCCATACATAATAGGGAACTGGCTTCTTATGTCGGATAGCTTAATATGGCTCATTTCGACAGAACACACTTAGCCGGAAGTTATGTGTCTAAGGAACAGTCCCACAGTAAACCGAGAAAACCAGGAAGAATTGTAGTGGTAGATTAGATCATACAGGGGCATATAGCAAGTTTATTTTCATTTTTCCCATGCCTTTTGTAACTGTACCGGATGTATGGATTCCAATATATTATAGTAGAAAAATTCCGCTTTTTGCTTTTATAATAGGGATAGGACGAAAGACCCAGAGGAGGCAAAGCATGGACAAAAGAAAATTTGTAAGTATTAAGAATAAAATGATGTTGATTCTGATTCCCATAGTGATTGCGACATACAGTCTGGTTTGTGCATTGACCGTAGTGCAGATGAATCAGGAATTGAAGGCAAGCCTCAGCAGGGAGATTGATCTGACCAGCCAGATTGTGGAAGGAAAAATCAGTACTATCGTGGAAAAGACGGTGGGAATTATGGTCAATGTGAAGAAGAGTATCGAAAACGGAAAATCCGATGCAGCCTCTGTCCAGGAGTATTTATATCGGGTGGCAGATGCTTACCCGGAGTCCATTCCCACCGGTATCTATTGTGGATTGGAAGAAGGTGTGTACATTGATAAGATGTAGGTACCCGATGATCCGGACTGGATTATGGAGGAACGCCCCTGGTATGTGGAGGGGTTAAAAGCAGATGAAGTGACTTTTGGGGAAACCTATCTGGATGGAATGACCGGCTCTTATATCGCTTCTGTTTATACCAATTTGAAAAACAGCGCAGGAAAAGTGTTTGGTGTCATCAGTGCAGATATTCCCATTGATAATATTGCCGCCATCACCACGGAATGCAGCCTCTTTGAAAACGGATATGTATATATTATAGATGGTTACAGCGGCATGATTTTCGGTAATGGCAAGGATGCGGAGAAAAATGGTCAATTTCTGTCCGAACAGACGGATGCCTTGTCGCAGCAGATTGCCCAGGATATTGCAGACAGCCGGTTTGGAACCATTTATCAGACAGCGGGCATGTACTATAATTTACAGAAAGTCAGCGGTACGAATTTCATTACGGTTTCTGTTGTACCAGTTACGGATATCAGCAATGTGCTTAGCAGCTATGCTCTGAAAACCATTCTAGCATCCCTGGCAGGCTTTGTGCTTCTGCTTGTGGGAAGTTATCTGCTGATGACAAAAATGCTGAAACCGTTGTCACGGATTTCCGATATGATTAACCGGATGCATCAGCTGGATATGACGGAAAAGCTGGATATCAGACAGCGGGATGAGTTTGGGCAGATTGCAGGTCAGCTCAATGATCTGGCGATATCTCTGCGGGGAACCATGATGCTGTGTATGGAGTCCACCAATGCTTTGAAGGAGAAAGCAGAAGGTAACATGGAGAGAGCCGAAAGTATTACAGAGACTTCGGGCAGACAGGAACAGTCCATGGAGAATCTCACATCCACGATGAACGAACTTTTCAAGGCGATTGAAAATGTGGCAGAGGGCGCAACAGCATTGGCTTCCAATGTGAATAACGTGTCTGCCAATGTAAATACGATGAATGAGAAAATCACGGAAACTTCAGAAAGCACCGAAAATGGTATTACCGAAATGAAGCAGTTACGGGAAAATATCCAGGGTGTTTCCGTAGCCTCTCAGGAACTGCAGCAGGCAATCGACGATGTGAAAG
The DNA here is from genome assembly GCA_900557385.1 of uncultured Lachnospiraceae bacterium. Classification (GTDB taxonomy): domain Bacteria; phylum Bacillota; class Clostridia; order Lachnospirales; family Lachnospiraceae; genus UMGS2037. The sequence goes on along the minus strand of USSP01000249.1, from coordinate 523 downwards.
CCGGCTTGAACGGAATTAACGAAATGGTGAATGTGATTGAAGGTATCGCTTCCCAGACCAATCTGCTGTCCTTAAATGCCAGTATTGAAGCGGCAAGAGCTGGGGAGATGGGTAAAGGTTTTGCTGTGGTGGCAAGCGAAATCCGCACGTTGGCAGACGATAGCCAGTCTTCCGTGAAAAATATTATTGAAACTACCGGCAGACTGGATAAATTAGTTTCCATTGTATTGGAAAAAGCGCAGAACAATATCGAACGAATTGCCACAAGCGATTCTTCGGCGGACAGAGTGAGCGGGGTGTTTGCTTTGATTCGGGACAATATCCGGGACATCAACCAGTCCTCCGACCAGATCGAAAAAGAAATGAAAAATGTGGAGGGTATCGCTTCCGATATGGCGGCCACCACACAGGAGCAGACAGCATCTATTGAAGTGGTATTAAATACCTGTAAGGAAATGATGGAAAAATCCGAGGCAGTGGCGGGCAGTGCCCTGGAGCTTGATGCTGCCGGTAAGGATTTGCA
>USSP01000248.1 GCA_900557385.1 uncultured Lachnospiraceae bacterium | reverse complement strand
TTGGACAATATCCCCGATCACATCGAAAGCTACATCCAGTGTCTTTGGTTCATTGTACCAGATATTTCCCATCTCAAAACCGCCTGTAAGCACGCTCTTGACATCAAACAGACAGCAGTTCATGGTATCACGACGTGCTGACATATCATGAACATAGATATAACCATCACGACATGCCTGAATTTCCTCTGTGGTCATAAAGAATTTCTGATACAGTTCCTTATTGAACTGATTAAAAATCAGGCTTCTCTTCGTGGATACCAGCGCGGAATCCGTATTGGCATTCTCTTTATCCCCGATGTACATGATGGACTGGCTCTTTTTGTATACATCATCCATCATCCGCACAAAATCCTGCTTGTAATTCCGGTAATCCCGGTAGCTTTTCGCTACAAGAGGTCTGGTGGCCTCCAGTGCAGACTCCACGATATTGTGCATGACGGGAATGGGAATCTCATCATCTCCCAGTTCGTCTACTTTATCCACAACGATCTGACAGATCCGGCGTTTCTCTTCATCGGTAAATTTGGTCAAAGCACGGTAGGCACTCTTTCCTACTGCATTGATTACCTTCTGCACGTTAAATGCTTCCAGGCTTCCATCCTTTTTTATGACCTTTACTTCCTTTTTCGGATGATATTCCAATGAATAATCCACTGTTTCACGCTGTTTTAAATCTGCTGCTTCTCCCATGAGATAACCCCTCCAAATATGCTACATGTTGAAATGTGCCACCAGATACATACAATATCTAGTGGCACTATTCAGCATAGCAAATTGATTACACAATGTCAATAGTTCTTACTCTATAAGCTCCCGTAAATATTCCCGGTATTCCCGGCGCACACTTTCCGGTGAAAGAATCTCTACCTGTTTTCCGATCCCTGTAAGCCATCCGAAAAACTGTCCGCTCACCGCCACCGGAACCCGTACTGAAAAGTGCTGCTCATCTCTCTTTCGTACACTGACCTCTGTTCCAAAACGATCCATCATGACCCCCAGCAGGTGATTCTCAAATTGCAGGGTAATCATTTCTTCTCTTCCTCCATACATATTAATAGTTCGGTTACAATACTGTGCCACATCAAAATTGGCAAAAGCCTCCTGCCCCTTTCTCTTCTCATGATTTAAACGAATCGTTCCCATCTTATCCACGCGGTAATGCTTGATTTTGCCATCTTCCTCATCATAACCAATGAGATAATAATTTTCCGCATTCCACGCAAGCGACCAGGGACTGACTACATATTCCTGTCCGTTTCTCCTGGGCTGCAGTTTCTTTTGCAGATTCCAGTCCAGATAGGTGAAGCAGATCTGGCTGTGGTTTTCAGAAATAGCGGCATGAATCGTATTGACCGAATAATAGATGCTTTCATTCATCGTTTTGATCCGGCCGGATACATAAACCTGACGCTGCAGCTGTCTGCCATCGTAGCGGTTGGCAAAATTCTCCAGCTTATGAATCAGTTCCTCTGATTTGGATTTGGTAATAAAACGGGAAGACTGCACCACATCCACCAGAATTTTTAACTCCGGCAGGGTAAAGGTGCGGGTCGCCAGATAATATCCACTGTTCCCCCTTCCCCTTTTTTGAAACACTTCGATTCCGAATTCCTGAAGTCGCTGTATATCGTCGTAAATGCTTTTTCGTTCTGCCTTGATTCCATATCCTTCCAGTTTCTCGATCAACTCCGCTGCATTTAAGGGATGTTCTTCATCGGTCTGTTCCCAGAGAATCCGGATCAGATATAAAATTTTACTTTTCTGGTTACTTCCTTTCGGCATTTTGAATCCTCTCTATCCTCCTAAGAATGTGCCACCAGTGCCAGTACATCCGACAGACTTCTGATTTCATAGTTCACCGGTATCTCCCTGTCCGCAGTTTTTTTCTTAGGATTATACCAGCAGGTAGCAATTCCGGCGTTTTTTCCACCTTTCATATCGCTGGAAAGGGAATCCCCGATGAGCAATACCTGTTTTCTATCCACTTCTCCCAACATTGCAAAAACTTTATCAAAAAAAGCCGCCGAAGGTTTTTCGGCACCAATTTCTTCTGAAATAAACAGCCCGTCCATAAGCTGTTCCAGCTTTGACAAATGCATGCGGCTCTTCTGGGTATCTGTCACGCCATTCGTAACCACATACTGTCGCAGTCCCAGGTTTCTGCATGCAGCCACGACCTCCCAGGCATCCTCAAACAGAAAGGCAGATGCAGATAACTCCTCATTATAGGTAAGTCTGAACTGCACCGGATCCAGCTCCCGAATCAGCAAAGTATCAAATAAGGTGCGAAATCTTCCCACCAGCAGTTCCTGCCTGGTCACCTCTCCTAACTCCAATCGTTTCCAATAACTTTCGTTAATTTTGGAATAGAGAGACACTACATCCTCTCCCACACTGCGTCCGTATTTTGCAAAACTTTTTAACAATGCGTTTTTCTCACATTTTTTAAAATCCAGAAGCGTATCATCCAGATCCCAAAACAAAACGGTATAATCTGCCATCCCGTTACTCCTTACCTTTATCCTGCAATAGTGCTGCTTTCGCCAGTTTATCTGCCTCTTCGTTATAGGTATCCCCTGTGTGCGCGGCAATTTTTCGAAAGCTCATATCACAGGTTTTTCTGCTTTCTTTCATAAATGCCGCATATTTTTGGGTCAGTTCGTTTTTTGCCTTCCAGCCGCCTGTCGCCCACATTTCGATTCCCATATAGTCATAGCAGATTTCTATCCTTCCATACCCTGCTTTCTGCGCCCACTTCACTGCATACATGGCTCCCAGCATTTCTCCCGCCACGTTTCGTAATGCCACACATTCCGGGTTACTCCCTCCGCCGTTTTTACGGATAATCTCACCGTCAGGTGTGAGAAGCACACAACCATAGGCATATCGCCCCAAATTGACATCAAAACTGCCATCCACGTAAGCAACGAGCTGATCCCGATCCGGTTCCTGTATGCTTGAATTTTCTTCCAGATAAGCCTTCGCCTCCTGTTGGGAAGGAAAGCTTTTGTATTGTGCACCGCTGAACCCGTCCACAGAAGCCTTACAGGCTTCCCAGGTTGCATAAATCCCCGGCTTTTTTCCTTTTTTCACTGCATAAAATTTCTGTTTTGCCATTACCACGTTCCTGTCTGTAAAAAATGTTCTGCCCGTCTCTCCGCTCTTGCGGTAATCTCCTTTTCAAATCCTATCATATCCAACAGTCTGATGGCATTCCGGCTGGCAGCCTCTCCCTTACGGATTTCATAGGTAAAATAAATCTGTGTTCCATCAAATTCCTCAGCGAAATGATAATTTTCATACACCTCCCCTAACAGCTTCGTCAACTCTATATCATGGGTAGCTGTAAAGC
>USSP01000247.1 GCA_900557385.1 uncultured Lachnospiraceae bacterium | reverse complement strand
TATCGATGGAACCAGGATGTAAGAAAGTGACGATAACGTGAAAAGGCATGGTTATTAGTGTGAAGATTGTTGGAATTTTAGTGGGAATCTGTATTGTTGTCGGTGCTGTTGCGGCGCTGCTGTGGCAAAACAGAAAAATAGAACGATTGAGAGAACAAATTGATCATTTCCTGTATTTTTCAACGGAAGTTGTGGAGGAATGTTCCCGGGAGGGGGAATGGGCAAACCTTCAGAATAGCGTCAGGGAACTGGAAAAAATGGTGCACACATCCAGGCAGTTGTATACAAGCAGAGAAAGTCAACTGATTGAATTCATGGAAAATCTGACTCATCAAATGAAGACAGCCATTACTGCAGTTCAGATCCGTCTGGAACTGGCGATGTATAAAAAAGATGAGGAGAGGCTGAAAGAACTTACCAATTGCCAGCAATGCGTGGACAGGCTGACAGAAGAAGTGGATCGGCTTTTGTCCAGCAGTCTCCTGGCAGCGCATAAAACCAATCTGAATTACCAGAAAGTGAATATGACACAGCAGATTGACAACATTGTTGCACAGCTGACACTGTTAGCACAAAAAGAGGAGAAATCCATCTGTTTTGAACCCTCTGGTGAAATTACGGCTATGGTAGATCCGTTCTGGATGGAACAGGTTTTTGTCAATTTAATTAAAAATGCAGTGGAGCACACGGAAGACGGAACGGAGGTAAGAGTCACATTAAAGACAGATAAAGAAGGGTTTACTGTCTGCGTCACGGACCATGGAAGGGGAATCGAACAGGAAGACATGGAGCGGCTTTTTGAACGATTTTACAGCACCAAGGGAAAACATCGGGGATATGGAATCGGCCTGAGTATGAGCAGGGACATTGTAGAATTGCATCATGGCACCATTGCAGTGCAGAATGTCCCGGGAAAAGGGGCAATGTTCAAGGTAACGATTCCGGATATTAGTGGAACGAAGCCTTACGAAACTGTAAGCTGATTGTAATGGAAATGTTAGGTTCATAAGTTACACTACTGTTATAGGGAGACGGAGGTGACGATATCCATGAACAAAAGATTATTTCATATTGCATGGGAAGGACTTAAGGGGAGAAAAAAACAGACAACAGTACTGGTTGCATTGCTGACACTTTCTTTTGCATTTATTGTGGTGGCGATGAGTATCACGGACAGCTTTACAGCGACAGAACAGGAAGCCGGGTATGATGTGTATGGCCAGTGGAATATTGCGGTGTCCGGGGCAGATTTTCCCGAAGAGGAGGCGCAAGCGGCGGATTGGATAAAAGCAGCAGGGCATCTGGAAATTTTAGGGGATATTGCAGATGATGCAGGAGTTGTGGTTACGACATTGGGAGCCGGCGATGAGGAATGGCTTCGTATGGGAAGAATTACGGTGAGTGCCGGCAGACTGCCGGAACTTTCCGGAGAAATTGCCATGGAAATGGATGTGTTGAGCGCCCTTGGTTATAGCTATGAATTGGGACAGACGATTCAGTTGGATCAAAGTTATATACTGACCGGAATCCTCACCGAATACAGTGATTTGTGGGCGAAGGGAGACTTGATATACCCCGGTGCCCTTGTGTCAATGTCATCAGACAGGGCAGCAGGAAAGAAAGGAGAAAACTATATTTTTATCGAGACGGATGAATCCTATGCGCAGCTCAATATCCTTCTGGAAAATGCACCTTACATAAGAAATTATATGGCATACCGCACCACAGCAGGGAAAGCGGATAAACAGTTTTATGTATGCTTTATTATGGCGACAACGATTCTGGCGATGGCTTTGATTTACGGGATGCAGATGCGCCAGGAATTGAAGTCCGTACAATTACTAAGAGAAATCGGAGCCACATCATCACAACTGGCAGGAATCCTGTGGTGGAAAAACGTGATTATTTCCGTTCCGGCGTTACTGCTCGGAACAGGTCTGGGCTCGGCAGCGATCTATGCACTGATACATCTGGCGGAGAACGGATTGACGGAGCGGGTTATACTCAGCATTCCCTTTTCAATGATGGGAAAGACATTTGCAACCTGGCTGGTCATTGCGTTTCTTTCCATGTTTATGGTACAAAAAATCGCCATGAAAGGCAGCTTGGTGGAACCGAAAAATATTGCAGTTCCCGTTCATGCGGGAATTGTCCTTGTGATGGCAATCATTTTTTCCGTGTCTTTATTTGCCGTGCTGGAAGTGGGACAGAATGTGACAAGGCTGGATGGTCAAAACTCGGCAGACTATATCCTGCAGGGCTTTATCAGCGAAGATGAGATAAAGGAAATACAGAAATTGCAAGGGGTAGAACAGGTCATTCCTGAATTTAGTGCGATTGTACAGCTCTCTTTTGAGGGATGGGAGAATGTGGAAATTCGGAATGAGGCTTTACTGGGAAATCAACGTTCTTTTTCCAATGGAATCGGTGTTTATCTTCGGGCTTTTCAAGAACCGAATCCTTATCTTAATAAGCTTTTGAAAGAGAGTGGAGTCAATGAGGCAGCATTTTGGAAAGGCAGTCAGGTATTGCTGCTCTTTACCTATGAATCAGAAGGGGAGAAAACTGTGTGTAAACTACAAAAGGGAGAACCGGTACAACTGACTTCTTTTGCTGAGGGACGATGGAAAGACGGAGAATTGGAACTGCTGGATGTTCCTTGCATGATTGCTTCGGAAGAAGTGACAATTGGCGGTTCGGCCTATGTGAATCTGTCGGAAAACCAGAATTATTCGTGGGGTGCAGTGCATGAATATACGGTGATTGCTGCTTATCCTGTTGCCGAAAAGCTGATAAAAAACAAGCAAAGCAACTGGCTTATGGTAGGAACGCAAAATCTGCCGGATCAAGAGGTTTATATGACAAGCGTGCAGGTCTACGGGGGAGAACACGCAGATTTTTATTCCACAGATTACCTGATTTCCTTGATTGCCCGGCAATGGGGAAATACGCTTATCAATAACCGGGAGCAAAATGTAACGGAAACACGGCTGATTACGGAGCGCATGATGTTGTTGGGGACGATTTCTCTTTGTATCATTCTCATTACCTTTTTGCTGTTAGGAACCATCCTCTACTATGGCTTTTATCTGCAGAGGCGAAAGTACGCACTGCTGCGTAGTGTAGGCATGGCGCGGGGGCAGGCGTATGGCATATTGATCAAAAGGTTCAGCCTGGATCTGGTGGCTGCCAGTGCTGCGACAGGAGCAGGATATCTGATAAAACTTCTTTGGACTTGTCAGAAGATCCGCGTGCTTGAAGAAACAAAGACGATACCGGAAATCATAAAAACACTGCATGAAAACTATTTTTGCCGTCATGCAATCGGAAATATTACGGTATTGCTCTATCTGGCGTTAAT
>USSP01000246.1 GCA_900557385.1 uncultured Lachnospiraceae bacterium | reverse complement strand
CCTGCGCAGACACTGGAAGGATCAGACAGTGAGCCGGAACAACCCACCTTTACCTCATCCATCCCGGGAAGCTATGATTCCATGGATGAAGTGGCAGTGGTAATGGGGATTAACCAGGAGGAACAGACCATTACGTTGCGAAACACGGACTTACAACGCAATTATACCCTGGATTACAGCCAGGCAACCCGCCTGGAGGATCGTTACGGTTCCTCTCTTTCCATCGCCCAGATCAGGGAAGGAGATCTGGTTCAGGTTACTTTCCTGAAAAATAAGAAGCGTCTGAATACCTTGTTTATGTGCGGTGGGGCGGCATGGACTTACGAGAAAGCGAAGGAATATGCCGTCAATCGCAACACCAAAGTCCTTACTCTGGGGACAGACTCTTATAAGATCGGGAATGATACCCTGATTTTTTCCCAGGGAAAACAGATTGACTGGATTGAACTCAATGATGTGGATGTACTGACGGTGAATGGAATTGATCAGCATGTATACAGTATTGTAGTGGAAAAGGGGCATGGGTATCTCCGACTGGAAAATGACACCTACTTTGTAGGTGGCTGGATTGAAGTGGGTGAAAGTCTCATCAGCCCCATTACCCAGGACATGCTGCTTACAGTGCCGGAAGGGGATTACCAGGTGCTTCTCACCAATAACGGTAATCGTGGTGTGAAGAATATCAGCATCAAAAGGGGAGAAGAACTGGATCTGGACATTGGAGATATCGAGATTGAAGAAACGAAAGTGGGGCGTGTCGTCTTTTCTGTAACCCCCGGTAATGCCAGCATTTATGTGGATGGTGAGTTAGTTGATGTGGGCGCGCCATTGGAATTGGAGTATGGCATTCACCAGATGATTGCGGGAGCGGACGGTTACGATACCATGACCCGGTACATCAATGTGGGTGAAGAACTTGCCAGCCTGGATATCCGCCTGGAGAAGACAAGCACTGTCAGCGGAAATAGCAGCAGTGGGACAAGCACTTCTTCCGACAGCGGAAACAGAAGTGGAAACGGCACTTCCTCCGACAGCGGAAACAGCAGTGGAAACGGCACTTCCTCCGGCAGCGGGACAGGCAGCGTGATTTCCGCCACGAATCAGGGGCAGTACCATGTGATGATTACCGCACCGGAGAAGGTGGAGTTATATGTGGATGGTAACTACATCGGCATTACTCCCATCAGCTTTAAGAAGGTGGCAGGCAGTCATGTGATTACGCTACGTAAGGACGGCTATGTGACACGCAGCTATACCATTCAGGTGGACGAGGAACAGAAAGATATCAGTTATTCCTTTGCCGATCTGACAGCAGGCAGCGTGAGCGGCAATTAAGAGTTACCAGCCCACCGTTTGCGGAGCCCAGATTTCACTCGGGCGGCGAACTTTACTGTTGTGGAAGCAGTACAACGCTTGCTGTTTTGCTGCGTAAAAATGTGAATCGTTACCGGAGCGAGGCAAGAGTGGACAGTAACATTTAGGAAGCCCCGAAAAATGCCCGAAATCAGCCTAAATAGCTTGACAAGGCAATAGAAAACGGCTATAAATAGTATAGATGTTTTCAGAGGAAACTCATGATGACGAAACATTAATAGAAAACTCATATTACAGGAGGAGTTCGAAATGAACAAAACAGAGTTAGTTGCAGCTATGGCTGATCAGGCTGGATTATCCAAGAAAGATGCAGAGAAGGCTTTAAAGGCTTTCACTGATGTTGTTGCAGACGAGTTAAAAAAAGGTGGAAAGGTTCAGTTAGTTGGCTTCGGTACTTTTGAAGTATCTGAGAGAGCTGCCAGAGAAGGAAGAAACCCTCAGAGCGGCGAAGTTATGAAGATCGCAGCTTCCAAGGCTCCTAAATTCAAAGCTGGTAAAGCTTTAAAGGATTCCTTAAACTAATTTTGATTAGTGATTGCGGAGAACCGTATGGTTCTCCGCTTTTTTTCGTTTTTTCCGCATACCCCATTCTTTTTACTTCCCAATTCCTTTCTGTCATCGTGTCTACACCGGCACTGATCCGACTCTGTCCTTGCACCGGACTAACTATAAGCCAGCCGCAGGTTGACTTCCACACCGGCGCTGGCCTGAATCTATGATATGACGCCTGCATGGGCATATAGCTTTAGAAGTACTGGTTTTTGCCCAAGTGACCATTGAAATATAGTCAAATTCAGCCATTTTATAGGAAAATATAAAAGGAAATGGGCAAAATACTGCAAGTGACTTCACTTTTGCCCTGACAGAGTCCTAAAAGGAGGGCAAGAACTGCTATATTGCGGTATTTTGCCCAAGAGGTTTACATAACACAAGAAAAACAGCAGAAAATCTTATGAAATAGTGGTGTTGGACAGTGTCGCTTGGGCAAAATTTTTCAAATAATACGTTTTTGCCCGAGAGGTCTCCATTATAATGTACCCTATAGCGTGGACACGGACATGCTAAATTATTTATCTAAAATCATGGCTGTCCATAAACCTGCGAACGAAATCCTCCAATCCTTCTTTACCTGCATCCTCTTCGTGGGTATAATAATGTATATATGAAAAGAAGAAAACCAAAGAAATGAACATCAGGAGGTTATCATGCGTTTAGATAAATATTTGAAAGTATCCCGTCTCATCAAACGTCGCACCGTGGCCAATGAGGCCTGTGACAGTGGGCGTGTGCTGATTAACGGAAAGCCGGCCAAGGCATCCGCCAATGTGAAGCAAGGGGATGTCATCACCATCCAGTTCGGCAACAAGGATGTTAACGTGGAAGTGCTGGATGTGCAGGAAACAGTGAAAAAGGAAGAAGCAAAAGAACTTTTTAAATATATTTAGGTGTTGAAAATGCATTTCCTCTCATATATATAATTGGAGCCGGATACATCCGGAGAAACAGGAGAAACAGGAGAGAGAGGAAAGCAAATGGAAGACCTGAATGTATCGAAACGAGCCCATAAGCTCACCTTAAATAACCGTAAAAGCTGTACAATTACCGGCGTGACGGATGTACTGTCCTTTGATGTGGGTGAGATCCTGCTTGAAACGGATCAGGGAATGCTGATGCTGAAGGGGAAGGATCTTCATGTAAGCCGTCTGACTCTGGAAAAAGGGGAAGTGGATGTGGACGGAAGTATCGATTCCCTCACCTACTCAGAGAATGCAAGCTACGGAGAAAAGGCAGAAGGGCTGCTGAAAAAGCTGTTTCGTTAAACCATGAGCCAGAATATTTTTCAGGAGCTTCAATTCCTTCTCTATGCCATACTGTTCGGGGCGTTTCTTACATCGGTTTATGACATTTTCCGGATATTGCGACGGGTTTTTACCCACAGTAATATGTTGGTTTCCCTGGAAGATCTGCTCTTTTGGATTTTCTGCGCGGTTAGTGTTTTTTAT
>USSP01000245.1 GCA_900557385.1 uncultured Lachnospiraceae bacterium | reverse complement strand
ACTTATAGGTGCGCTCTTTCCATTTCTGTTCATGATTTCCCAAAGCATAATAAACCGGATATTTTTTTGCCAACTGTTCGCACACCGATAATGCTACTCGATAATCACAGTCTTTCGTAGCCGTAATCATATCTCCGGTGATAAGAACGGCATCCGGTTTTTCTTCTTCAATAGCACGAATCAGTTTTTCACTGTTTTTCCCGAAGGCTCTGCCGTGTAAATCCGAAAGCACCACCATCCTGCAGGATTCCTTAATTCTGGCATCACGAAATGTGAAACGGTTTTTCCGAAAGCCAATCATACAGTGAATCCAGCTCGCCACTGCATACAATATAAAAAGTCCTAAAACAATCAGGAGCCCTATCCACATAAATCCTATTCTTTCCCGGCGCTGCCGTTGCTCTTATTATTATTGTTACCTGTATGATTGCCACTTCGGCTGTTTCGCCTGCGAGGCTTACTGCTTTTTCCTGTAATGGCAGATACAATTACATTTTTTAGTTTTTCGGAACCGGCAACCACAATTCCATCGGCGTTTGTTTGATATTTCCGCCCGGTAATATCGCATACATAAGCACCTGCCTCTTTGCATAGAAAAGCGCCGGGAAGAACATCCCAGAGATTATGCGTTACCAGCACATAGGCATCGGTGCGACCGCCTGCCACACCGGTAAAATCAAAGCAGGAAGCTCCAAAGCCTCTCATTCTTCCGATTTTATTATAAAGACGCTGCTGCATCTGATAAACCGGCTGTTTTTCCAATGGCTGTTCATGGTTATAATCGCTAAAGCTTACAATGGTCTGGTGCAGATTTTCCTTGGGAGATACGGTAATCTTTTTGCCGTTACAATAAGCACCCTTCCCCTTGATCGCGTAATATTCCTCCCGTAGCATGGGAAGAATGATGACTGCTGCTACCGGTTTTCCATCTACACAAAAGGCACCTTGAAATCCAAATAAGGGAGAACCGCCCATAAAATTCCAGGTGCCATCAATAGGATCAAGTACCCAGGTACGTTTTCCCAACCCTTCTGTTGGATGGGATTCCTCGCTGAGAATCGTATCTTTGGGATAATTCCGGTGTATCTCATCTATGACAAACTGCTCCACGCCGGTATCTACTGCGGTCACCACATCATATTCGGCTTTAGCTTGAATGTCTTTCGGTGCCGATAAATATTTCCGAAGTGCCATTTTGGCTGTATTTTGTAAAAATGTACATTCTTTCTCGTACATAGTGCTTTCCCTTTCTGTGCAGGCGGACTGCACATCCTTCTTCGATTTCCGTCTATTATAGCATCTTTTCTCTTTTACGCAAATCTTTCAGAAAAATGTTTAGAAGTTTTGAAGGAAAAATGTCGCTACCATTTTTTTCAAGTAATCGAAATAGAATGCCTGTTCCACATGATTTCCATAGAGAACGCAGACGGAACCGATCTCCTGATCCCCTAACCGGTAGACCACTCTGCCTGCCACAGAGCCTTCTTCCACAGGAGCAGTTACCTTCTCCGGAAGCTGCAGGGATTTCTCAATCTGATTCAAATCATTGCCATCAATATCCAGATACCGAAAGGGTTCCTCAATATAGATGGAAACGGTATCTTCAACACCACCCTCCACCGGGACAGGCTCCAGAGCATCCTGATTGGCATCCATATAAAGATTGCTGACACTATAGCCGTAGTTGAACAATTCAATTGCCGTCTGGTTTCGTAGTTCTTTCGTTTCTGCTCCCATAATGACTGCAATGAGTGCAATCTCATTCTTACATGCAGTGGCTGTGATGCAGTATTTGGCACGGGAAGTAAATCCGGTTTTCAGTCCATTTGCCCATTGATACTGTTTTAACAATTTGTTCGTACTGGACAAGGTGAAATTACTGCTTCCTCTGGCTGTGGTGTGGGTAATGTCCTCCATCCAGATCGTTGTATAATGAAAAATATCCGGATACTTCGTAATCAACTCCCTGGACATCAATGCCACATCTCTGGCTGTGGTATAATGTTCCGCAGAATCTGTAAGTCCGCAGCAGTCCACAAAATGGGTGTTTTTCATTCCTAACTGCTCTGCTTTTTCATTCATCAGTTTTACAAATTCTTCTTCGGAACCGGCGATATGTTCTGCCATTGCCACGGAAGCATCATTACCGGATGCCACTGCGATACACTTAATCAGTGTCTCTACCGTCTGTACTTCCCCTTCTTCCAGAAAAACCTGGGAGCCACCCATGGATTTGGCTCTGGCGCTGGTGGTTACCTCATCCGTCAGATGAATTTTCCCTTGGTCAAGCTTTTCAAAAGTAAGAAGTAAAGTCATCACCTTCGTAACGCTGGCAGGTGGTCTGCATACATCCGCATCCTGCTCTTTGATGACTTTTCCGGTGCTTGCCTCCATGAGTAAAATAGAGGTGGAAGGAACTACACCGTCCACGGCTTCCGTATCTGCCACCGGCTCTTCTACGCCTTCCGCCTGCACCACTCCCGTCCATAGGGTTACATTACACAGAAAAAGGAACAGTGTTATCAATATCCTCTGCATTGTTTTCATGGGGATCCCCCTGAAATGCTCCTTATTTATCTTTATGTGGGAGTTGGGGGAATATGCGGGAAAAATGGATTCTCTAATTAAGAAAAACGAGGACAAACAAAACCATCCTCTGGTTTCATTTGTCCTCATTCGTAATCTAAATGAAATTAAAACTTACACTCGTTTCTTAGAAACGATTTGCTTTAGCAGCTTCCTCGATGGCAACTGCAACAGCAACGGTAGCGCCAACCATTGGGTTGTTACCCATACCGATTAAGCCCATCATCTCAACGTGAGCGGGAACGGAGGAAGAACCTGCGAACTGCGCATCAGAGTGCATACGTCCTAAGGTATCGGTGAAACCGTAGGATGCGGGACCTGCAGCCATGTTATCGGGATGCAGGGTACGTCCGGTACCACCACCGGATGCAACGGAGAAGTATTTCTTTCCTGCTTCGATTCTTTCCTTTTTGTAGGTTCCTGCTACAGGATGCTGGAAACGGGTAGGGTTGGTAGAGTTACCGGTAATGGAAACATCTACGTTCTCTTTCCACATGATTGCAACACCTTCGGGAACAGAGTTTGCACCATAGCAGTTTACTTTGGAACGAAGTCCATCAGAGTAAGCGATACGCTCGATCTCTTTTACTTCGTTGGTATAAGGATCGTACTCGGTCTCTACGAAAGTAAAGCCGTTGATACGGGAAATAATCTTAGCAGCGTCTTTTCCAAGTCCGTTTAAGATAACACGCAGAGGTTTCTGACGAACTTTGTTTGCTTTCTCAGCGATACCGATCGCGCCCTCAGCGGCTGCGAAGGACTCGTGACCTGCGAGGAAGCAGAAGCAGTCTGTGTCCTCTTC
>USSP01000244.1 GCA_900557385.1 uncultured Lachnospiraceae bacterium | reverse complement strand
CAGACTTCGTAACGCTGATTATAACATTTTTCAGGGTACTTTTGTATAGAGCGGTTTCAAAAAACTGCTCAAAATCAAAAATCTGCTCTATAAAAATATTCATGCTTGCGATAGTATGGCTACTCCCCCAGCATCTCCTCGATAAAGATTCCATAACCCTTGGTAGGGTCACCTACCAGGACATGGGTCACCGCCCCGATAATCTTTCCGTTCTGCAAAATCGGGCTGCCGCTCATACCCTGGATGATTCCACCGGTTCGGGACAAAAGTTTCGGGTCTGTCACTTTCAATTCAATTTCTCTGCTTTCTGTACCGGAATTGTAATTGACCTTTTCGATATTAATTTCATACTCTCGGATAGAGCCGTCCACCCCCGTAAGAATCGTAGCTTTTCCCGTCTCGATTTCCTGTTTGGTTCCCACCGGTGTTTCCGTCAGGAAATCGCTGTAAGGCCGCAAATCCTCCACAAATCCTTCATACAGACTTCCAAAAATTCCTTTCTTCGTATTGGAAGCAATACTTCCAATACGGTTGCTTTCCTGATAGGAAATCAATCCCGTCAATTCTCCCGGCGTTCCTGCACTTCCCCTGCGAATACCGATAATATCCGTATGATAAAGTTCACCATACTGCAATTCCATCAAAAGTCCGGTATCCACATCATTGATACCATGCCCCAGCGCACCGAAATCACCGTTTGTCTCCATGAAGGTCATGGTTCCCACTCCCTGGGCATTATCTCGGATCCAGATTCCCAGTTTATACACACCGTTGATATCTGTCCGCGGCTGCACCTGCATGGGAAACTGTTCGCCGTCACGTTCCACTAACAGATTCATTGGTATTCCTTCCGACTCTTCTATCAAACGAATCAAGTCCTTTTTTCCACCGATTTCCTGTCCGTTTACCTGCAGAATATAATCTCCCTCCTGAATGAGATAGCGGGAGGGAGCATATTTCATCCCATCCTCCCCAATAAATTCTCCGACACCAATCACCATGGCAGACTTTGCCTTCATATAGATTCCCACCGGCATTCCCACAGGGATCAAGGTTCTCTCTCCCGTAACGCGCACCTCTACATCACGGATAGGAACAACGCCGAACAATTTCAGACGCATCTGGTAGCTTTGACTTTCCCTTGCAAAGAGTGTCACCTGATCGGTCACCGGAAATTCCATCACGGCTTCTTGATCTGCATTATAAACGGTTCCGGATACAGGAATATCAAAGGTGAGATTCTGCTCCTGTCCTGAGAAAATCCGCAGCGTATCGGGAATTTTTCCCCGCATGTATAAATATGCCCACAGTAAAGCTGCTGTCAGAACAGCTACTGCCATAATTGTAAAAGCATAAAACCCAACTCTGTTTTTTATCTTCAAAACACCACTTCCTTACCTTAGAATCACAAAAGAGACACAAAGATGTTCCTTGTGTCCCTTTTAGTATGTGGTGTTTTCTTTAAATTACTATAAAAAATACAACAACTTTTCTATGAAAATTTTGCCTGTTTCCGAATCTCTCTTGCGTTCTGCAGCACTGCATCTGTCAGTTCCTCACCACCCAGCATACGGGCAAGTTCTTTGATGCTGTCCTCCTCAGAAAGTTCAAAAAGCCGTGTTCTCGTGGAATTCTCATCCGCGCTTTTTTCAATTAAAAAGTGTGTGTCAGCGTTGGCTGCAATCTGAGGCAGATGTGTGATACAGATGATCTGATGATTTCTGGCAAGTTTTCCCATTTTCTGTGAAACCTTCCATGCAGTTCTGCCACTGATTCCACTGTCAATCTCATCAAATATCAGTGTTTCCACACTGTCCTTGTCAGCAAATACCGTCTTTAAGCCCAGCATGATGCGGGATAATTCACCACCGCTGGCAACCTGGGTAAGTGGTTTTATCGGCTCACCGGGATTCGTGGAAATCATAAATTCCACTTCATCGTATCCCTTACTGCTGATCTGTGATTCTACCGGCTGTACACCAACCGCAAATTCCACATTCTGGAAATTCAAATCCTCTAAGGCTTCCGTCAACTGTTTTGACAGTTCTTTTGCGCTTTTCTGCCGGATCTGCGATGCTTTCCCGCATAATTGAAGAAGCTTTTTCTCCACCTGTTCTTTCTCCTGCTGCAATTTTGCACGGTATGCGTCAAAGTCCTTCAGTCTGTCTATTTTTTCCTGTTGTTTCTGCTCATAGGCAAGAATTTCCTGTACGGTATTGCCGTAGCGGCTTCGCAGATGGTTCAATAGATTCAGTCTCGTCTCGCAGGTGACAAATTCCTCCTCATCAAACTCTAAGCCTTCCTCATAATTGGATAAAAAGTGATTGAGGTCATTCAACAGTCCGTCAATATCCATGAGCATATTGACTCCTTCTGCTAATTCTTCATCGTAAGCTGCCACACTTTTTAATTCCCGCAGTGCTCTTCCGGTCTGCTCTCCCGCAGCACCCTCGCTTTCATATCCCAGACACTGATGGGCGATTCCCACACTCTCCGCAATGCGTCTTGCATTTTCCATTTTGCGGTAGCGCCGTTCCAATTCCTCTTCTTCTCCTTGGACAAGCTGTGCCTGCTCGATCTCCTGCACCTCAAATTCTGCCAGTGCCAATTCTTTCTGCCGGGATTCCTCATCCAGACTGCTTTCCGACAACTGTTTTTCCAACTGTCGGAACTGATGGTATTGTTCCTCCAACTGCTTTAATACCGGTTCCAGCTGTTCTGTGCAGTAGGCATCCAACACCTCCAAATGCTTCCGCTTGTTTAACAGAGACTGATGCTCATGCTGTCCATGGATATCAATCAGTTCTTCTGCCAGTTCCTTACAGATTCGAGCACTCACCGTCTCTCCGTTAATTTTACAGATACTGCGGTTTTCCTGAATTCTCCGGCTGATGGTAATCACGCCATCCTCCTCCGGATAAAGATCCAGTTCCTCCATCTTCTGTCGGATTTCCGGTCTGTCTGTCTGAAAAACCAGCTCCACCAGTGCATAATCTGCACCCTTTCGAATCAGATCTTTCTCAGCCTTGGCTCCCAATGCCAGACTGACACTTCCGATGATCAGAGACTTGCCGGCTCCGGTCTCACCGGTGAGAATGTTCAAATTCGGGCCAAACGTAATCTCCGTTTCGTCGATCAGAGCCAGATTTTTCACATGTAAACTTAAGAGCATATTTCCTCCTTTGCTCTCTCTCAAAAAGCTTTATGATTCCAGCGTCTCCCTAATTTTACGCATAACAACCTGGGTATCCTCCACGGTTCGTATCGCCATCATAATCGTATCGTCTCCCGCAATCGAGCCAACGATTTCTTCAAATTTCATGGCATCAATCGCAGCTGCAACTGCCATTGCCATGCCCACACCAGTCTTAACTACCAGAATATTCTGTGCAGAATCCATGGATACGAAACACTCTTTCAGCAAA
>USSP01000243.1 GCA_900557385.1 uncultured Lachnospiraceae bacterium | reverse complement strand
ACACCGGGATTTCCATTCCCAGAGGCTCGAAAAGTCTGGGAGTCAGATACTCACATAAGGAGCAGCCTGCCTTTCTTTCAATGAGAATTCCCAGTAAATAGGGTCCTGCATTATTGTACTGAAACACGCTCCCCGGTTCGTGGGTCACCGGAGCATGTAAAACATATTTGACCCAGTCTTTCTCTGTTTCCCGAAGCGTGGGGCGCTGTACCCCCATCAACATAGGACTTTCAAAGCCCATAGACATGGTAATCAAGTGCTTGAGTTTCATCTTCTGCAGATTTTCAGAGGGTTGTTCCGGTGCATCCTCTTTGAAATAATCCAGTACATAATCCTCCATAGAAAAAAGTCCCTCCTGTACTGCAAACCCTACTGCAGTACTGGTAAAGCTTTTCGTACCGGAATATTGATTCTGTTTTTCCTCCGACTTCGGCTGGTAATGAACTAACAGTTCGTCATTCTGATACACTACCATTCCATTTACGGTAAGATCTTTTATTGCTTCTAAAAAGCCTGTCATGTCAATTTCTTTTTTCATAATCTGTCTCCTTTCCGGTTATGGTCATTTCTCTCTTTCCTTTCATTCTAGCTATATGCGCATCAAAATTCCAATGCGAAAAACGATTGGTTTGTATGTGGAATTTGCATAATGCAGCTTTTCTTTTTTGCTATAATAATTCCTATCAATACAACGGAAGTTTCAACACTATTTTATCACGAAAGAGGACGAAAGACACCATGGCTGCACCCTTCGTTACGCAAATTCTACCGGAAGATCAAGGATCCTGGCAACAGGTACGCATCCTGCTAACAGAAGAAGGAATTCGTCTGGATTCCCATCTCGATTATACCTGTGGGCTGTTTGATGACAAAGGACAGCTGATTGCCACGGGAAGCTGCTTTCGAAACACCCTGCGCTGTCTGGCTGTACACCATTCCCATCAGGGGGAGGGTCTGCTGAATCAGATCGTCTCTCATCTCATAGAAGTACAGATAGAACGTGGAAATGTTCATCTCTTTCTGTATACAAAACCGGACACCGCCCCTTTCTTTTCCACGCTGGGTTTTTACACAGTCACCCAGGTAGAGCAGGAACTGGTTTTCATGGAAAACAGATGCTCCGGTTTTTCCTCCTATCTGCATACCTTACAGGAAGAAACCCGGACTTTTTGTGACAGACACTGTCTTTCTTCCGAAAGAGCCGCTGCCATCGTTATGAATGCCAATCCCTTCACGCTGGGACAGCAATACCTGGTAGAAAAAGCCAGTGAAGAAAATGATCTGGTGCATTTATTTATCATCAGCGAGGATTCCGGCGCATTTCCGTTTTCTATCAGAAAAAGGCTGGTAATGGAAGGAACCTCCCATTTATCCAACATCTGTTATCATGACACCGGTTCCTACCTCATCAGTAACGCGATCTTTCCCAGCTACTTCCAGAGAGATGCCGCCGCAGTGGTTACCGGGCATGCGAAATTAGATAGCACCCTCTTTCTGCAGATTGCTGAGGCTTTAGACATCACCTCCCGGTATTTGGGGGAGGAACCGGTAAGCCAGGTTACGGATCTTTATAACAGACAGTTGGCAGCTATCCTGCCGGAACATGGAATTTCCTGCAGGATTCTCCCACGGTGCAAAATGAAAGGTATATCTCCACCGTACGGATCGCCTCAAAGGAAGGGCTTCCCGTGAAGTGATTCATTACTGATTGTAAAAATGGGAGTCATGATACTTCCAACGTAAGAAAACATCTTGGAATGGAGTTTATTATGCTGCAAGGAATTGAAGTCACTTTAGAAGATATGTTACAGTGTCGGGAGCATCGTTTCCAAATCCAACAGAAGCTTCTGCAAAACCATCCCTGCTCTCTCATCTCCTTTTCTCTTAATATTCCGGGACCTGTCAAGACCACTCCCGCACTCCGGCGGCTTTTTACTGAAGGAACCCATGCGATAACGGATTCTCTTGCCCGGAATCATCTGGAGATAAAAGAACAGCGGATTTTTCACGCAGTCACCGGAGACGAAATGTTTCTATCGGTAGAGGGATCGGCTGCTACTTTAAAAAACCTTATGATGCAAATTGAAGAAAACCATCCGTTGGGACGCCTTTTTGATATGGATGTTTTGGATGCAAATGGCAGAAAACTCTCCCGTCCCTCCTATCGAAAATGTCTGCTCTGTGACAGGCAGGCGCAGGAATGTTCCCGTTCCAGAAGACACGCTGTGTCAAAATTGCAGGAAAAAGTACAGGAACTGTTGATAAACTTTGGATATGAATGTTAAGGAAGTATCTGGAAATATTATCCGGTTCATGCTAATATTTCTTTGTAAATTCCATTTTGATCGGAGCGATACTTATGCAGATAAACTGGAGTATTTATCAAAACGATATTAATGCACTGAAACAATTGTGGGAAGCTGCCCATCTGGATTCCCTGACGAAACTTTATAATCGATACGGAATGGAAACCTGGATTACAAAGCAGTTGGAGGAAAAATCGGACAATGACCAGGCTGCCATGCTGATATTGGATGTGGATAATTTTAAGTATGTGAATGACACCTTCGGACACATGCTGGGAGATGCCCTGCTAATTGATATTGCCGATATTATCCGTGGTCTTTTTTCCGAAGACTTTTTCTGTGGTCGCATCGGAGGAGATGAATACCAGATTTTCGCTTTGAATATTTCACGGGAAGAGATCTGTAATAAAGCAGATATGCTGTGCCGACAGATTAAAGAAAAATACGAAAAACAGCATCAGAATTATAATATTTCCATCAGCATCGGTATTGCCCATTCCGATAGTATCCGGGAACAAAGCCACCGGCTTTGCTATGCGGATCTCTATAAGATGGCTGATCTGGCTTTATATCAGGCAAAGATAGAAGGTAAGAACAGATACAGTCTCTACGGCGAACGCCCTTCCAAATCCAACACCCACACCCACGCTGATCGCCATCGCGTCCAGAATCAGATTGTCCAGCTGGGAGAAAGCGGCTTTTCCATGACGAAGGTTTTGTTGGATTCTGTTATCGATGAGCTGGCACAAAAGGAAAGTCCGCAGATTACCATAGAGAAAATTTCCAAATTGATTGTAGATACGTTTGATGTGACAAGAGCCTATGCGAGCTGCTACATGCCGGACGAGCAGCATATCGGCAAATCTTTTTTCTATGCACAAAATGATGACTACAATATCAAGCCTAATTTAGCCATGTCTGCGCGGGACTATGAAAAGAAATGCTTTAATAGTGACGGCATCTTCTTTTGCACGGATATTGAAGAATCCGTGGAGCCGGTAAAATCCGAATTAAAACGGATGCAGGTACAGACTCTGCTGCAAATGTTGATCTACAAGGATGGAAAAATTATCGGAACCCTGGGCATCAATAACTGTGGCTATAAACGTTTATGGCTGGA
>USSP01000242.1 GCA_900557385.1 uncultured Lachnospiraceae bacterium | reverse complement strand
ATGCGGTCATAATAATAGAAGCGAGGGAGAAGAGCGGATCGCTGATCACAGCGGATTTTGCGTTGGAGCAGGGAAAGGAGGTTTTCGCCCTTCCGGGACGTGCAAATGACCCGTTGAGCGGGGGCTGCAACCGCCTGATCCAGGGCGGTGCGAGCCTGCTTTTGAGCCCGTCGGATGTGCTGGAATTCCTCGGGATGAAATACGAAAGAAAATTAACGATTCATAAATTTTCACAAAATAGGCTTGCCAAGAACGAAAATTTGGTGTATGCTTCGGTTGATTCGCGCCCCAGACATCTGGAAGAGGTCGCCGCATTGAGCGGACTCTCTGTGACAGAATGTATGGAAGCCCTTTTAAAGCTGGAGCTTGCGGGACTTGTTTTTGGAACCGGGAATCAATATTATAAAGCGGAATGATTGCAGAAGGATGTGAAAAATATGGCGAACAGTCTTGTGATTGTGGAGTCTCCTGCAAAGGTTAAAACAATTAAAAAATTCCTGGGAAGCACATATGAGGTGGACGCGTCCAACGGACACGTAAGAGATCTTCCGAAGAGCCAGCTCGGAATTGATGTGGAAAATGATTATGAACCGAAATATATCACCATCCGCGGGAAAGGCGATATTCTGGCAAACCTGCGTAAGGAAGTAAAGAAGGCAGATAAGATTTATCTCGCAACCGACCCGGACCGTGAGGGAGAAGCGATTTCCTGGCATTTGTATTATGCATTGAAGCTGGAAAATAAGAAGGTATACCGTATTACCTTTAATGAGATTACCAAAAACGCAGTGAAGGAATCACTGAAGAACCCCAGAGAGATTGATATGAATCTGGTGGACGCCCAACAGACCAGAAGAATTCTGGATCGTGTTGTAGGTTATCGGATATCTCCGGTATTATGGGCCAAAATTAAGAGAGGATTAAGTGCAGGACGTGTACAGTCTGTGGCACTTCGCATTATTTGTGACCGCGAGGACGAGATCAATGCATTTATCCCGGAGGAATACTGGAGTCTGGATGCAAGTCTGAAAATTCCCGGGGAGAAGAAACCGTTAGTAGCCAAATATTACGGAGATCATACCGGTAAGAAAACCGTCACCTCCAAAGCAGAAGTGGATCAGATCGTGAAGGAAGTCCAGGATGCAGCTTTTCAGGTGACTGAAGTGAAAAAGGGAACCCGGACGAAGAAGGCACCGCTTCCTTTTACCACCTCCACCTTACAGCAGGAAGCCAGCAAGGTGCTGAATTTTTCTACGCAGAAAACCATGCGCCTTGCCCAGCAGTTATATGAGGGCGTAGATACCAAAGAAGGTACCGTAGGTATCATTTCCTACTTGCGTACCGATTCCACCCGTGTATCCGAGGAAGCAGAGGTTATGGCACGGGATTATATTGAAAAGAACTTCGGTGCGGATTATGCTGCGGAGACCACCGTACAGAAAAAGAACGGTCAGAAAATCCAGGATGCCCATGAGGCGATTCGACCTACGGATGTAAATCGTACACCGGTGATCATGAAAGAATATTTGTCCAGAGATCAGTTCCGGCTGTATCAATTGATCTGGAAGCGCTTCGTGGCAAGCCGTATGAAGTCTGCGGAATATGAGACCACATCGGTAAAGATGCAGGCAGCCGGTCAGTTTTTCACAGTGGCGGCTTCCAAGGTTACCTTTGAAGGCTTTATGAATGTATACACGGATGATGATGATAAAGAAGAAAGTAACACATTGGTAAAATCCATCGATAAGGATACCAAATTGTCATTGGAGAGTCTGGATCCGAAACAGCATTTTACCCAGCCGCCTGCACATTACACCGAAGCATCCCTGGTGCATACCATGGAAGAACTTGGAATTGGTCGCCCCAGTACTTATGCGCCTACGATCACGACCATACTGGCGCGGCGTTATATTGTGAAGGAAAATAAAAACCTGTATGTCACTGAGCTGGGTGAGGCCGTGAACAATATGATGAAGGATGCGTTCCCTTCCATTGTCGATGTGAATTTTACGGCAAACCTGGAGGCCTTACTGGACGGTGTGGCTGACGGAAGCGTGAAATGGAAGACCATTGTGGAGAATTTTTATCCGGATCTGGACGAAGCGATAAAGAAAGCGGAGAAGGAACTGGAGCAGGTACAGATTGCCGATGAAGTGACGGACGAGGTGTGTGAACTGTGCGGACGTAACATGGTGATTAAATATGGCCCTCATGGAAAATTCCTTGCCTGCCCCGGCTTCCCGGAGTGCAAAAACACCAAGCCTTATTTTGAGAAAATTGGTGTGGCGTGTCCGAAATGCGGCAAAGATATTGTCTTGAAAAAGACGAAAAAAGGTCGTAAGTATTATGGGTGTATCGACAATCCCGATTGCGATTTTATGGTCTGGCAGAAGCCTTCCAAGGTGAAATGCAAAGAGTGCGGTTCAATTATGCTGGAAAAGGGTAATAAGCTGGTATGTTCCAATGAAACCTGTGGATATGTCTGCGAGAAACCCAGGGAATAGTTTGTTGCTTACACAAATTGCTTGAATTATGTGAATATTTTTCACAATGTCACAAAAAATATTGCAATTTTTTTGATTTAATGATAAGATAAGCATATTCTTTAGGATGAGTGCGTAAGTGTTATATAAAGGAGGCTTATCATGGGTAGTGTTCAGTTATTGGACAAAACGAGAAAAATCGGGAAATTACTTCACAACAACAACTCCAGTAAAGTTGTGTTTAATGACATCTGTGAAGTAATGAATGACATTCTGGACTCTAATGTATTGGTAATCAGTAAAAAGGGAAAAGTTCTGGGGGTAGGCAAGAAAGACGGAATTGAATCCATCCATGAGATGATGATTGATGAGTCTGTAGGAGGATTTATTGATGCTACCTTGAATGAACGCCTGCTCAGCGTACTTTCCACCAAAGAGAATGTAAATCTGGAAACATTGGGATTCGAAAATGTGGATGTGCGTAAGTTTCAGGCAGTGATCAGCCCTATTGATATTGCAGGGGAACGTCTGGGTACTCTGTTTATCTACAAATGTAATGAGTCCTATGATATTGATGACATCATTTTATGTGAGTATGGCTCTACGGTGGTAGGACTGGAAATGATGCGTGCAGTGAATGAAGAAAGCGCGGAGGAGACTCGTAAGGTTTCCGTTGTGAAATCTGCAATTTCTACGTTGTCTTTTTCTGAGATGGAAGCAATCACACATATCTTTGATGAGTTAAACGGCATGGAGGGAATCCTGGTAGCAAGCAAAATTGCTGACCGCGTAGGAATTACCAGATCGGTTATTGTGAATGCACTTCGTAAATTTGAAAGTGCGGGAGTGATCGAGTCCCGTTCCTCAGGAATGAAGGGAACCTATATCAAAGTACTGAATGATGCGGTATTTGATGAGATTGAGGAGTTAAAGAGACAGAATACAAAATTGAGATAATTTCTCATAAACATTACGATAATAAAATGATTCATGGAT
>USSP01000241.1 GCA_900557385.1 uncultured Lachnospiraceae bacterium | reverse complement strand
AACCTGGCTCATGCGGAGCATCGGATGTATTCCCACCCAGAAATTTGTCAGCGATGTCAAACTGGTAAAGGATATGGTATACGCTGTACGGAAGCTGCATAATTCTGTTCTCATGTACCCCGAGGCAAGCTACAGCTTTGACGGAACCGCAACACCGCTGCCGGAAAGCATCGGTAAATGCCTGAAGATTTTAAATGTCCCGGTGGTGATGGTGCGCACCTACGGAGCTTTCGCCAGAGATCCGCTTTATAATGGGTTACAGCTCCGCAAGGTCAAGGTAAGTGCGAGAGTGGAATATCTTCTTTCCCCGGAGGAAATCAAGGAAAAACCGGTGGAGGAATTAAACCGTATCCTGCGAGAACAGTTCTCTTTTGATAACTTCCGGTGGCAGCAGGAAAACCGCGTTGCCATCCGGGAGAAATTCCGTGCCGATTATTTAAACCGTGTGTTATATAAATGCCCCCATTGCAAGGTAGAGGGGAAAATGATGGGAAAAGGAACACTGTTGACCTGTCGTGCTTGTGGAAAAACCTATGAGTTGACGGAATTCGGCTATATGCAGGCTGTGGATGGCAAGACGGAATTTCCCCACATTCCGGACTGGTACCGTTGGGAAAGAGAGTGTGTCCGTGAGGAACTGACCAAGGGAACCTACCGGCTGGATATTCCCGTGGATATTTATATGATGGTGAATACCAAATGCATTTATAAAGTGGGAGACGGCCAGCTTTGCCACACGACAGATGGCTTCCATCTCACCGGATGTGCCGGTCGATTGGATTGCAGTCAGAAACCTGCTGCATCCTACAGTCTGTATTCCGATTACTATTGGTATGAGATCGGAGATATGATCTGTATCGGTGATCAACAGATCCTCTACTACTGCTTCCCGAAAAAGGCAGGGGATGTGGTCGCCAAAACCAGGCTTGCCACAGAGGAACTGTGGAAGCTGGTGCGAATTGTTACTGGAACGAGGGACGAGTGAACAGTAACGCTGGTGCATGCCGGAAGGTGAAGAGCCAAAAAAGTTGTGGAAATCGGGAATAAGGAATAGCAATCAGAAAAACAGTGGAAAAATCCGGGAGGACGATAAGATGGAACAGGCATTAGAGACAAGTCATGAGAAAAAGAAACGATTGGAAGAAGTCCTGCGTGGATTGGGCAGCGTTGCTGTTGCTTTTTCCGGCGGTGTGGATTCTACCTTCCTGTTACAGGTAGCCCACGATACCCTGGGAGACAAAGCCATTGCCGTAACTGTTGTGGCAGATGCCATGCCGGGACGGGAAATCAAAGAGGCACAGGAATTTTGCAAAAAAGCAGGAATCCGCCAGATTTGCTATACCGTAGACCAACTGGCAATTCCCGGTTTTTCCCAGAATCCCCAGAATCGCTGCTACATCTGTAAAACTGCTATTTTTACCAAAATCAAGGAAATTGCCAAAGAAGAAGGAATGGCAGCGGTAGCGGAAGGCTCCAACATGGATGACATGGGCGATTACCGACCCGGCATGGTTGCCATTGCAGAACTGGGTATCAAAAGCCCCTTGCGGGAGGCGGAACTTTACAAGGCGCAGATTCGTGAATTATCCAAGGAGATGCAGCTTCCTACCTGGAAGAAACCATCCTACGCATGTCTGGCAACACGCTTCGTGTACGGAGAAACCATCACCAGAGAGAAACTGGAACGGGTGGACAAGGCAGAACAGCTTTTGCTGGACTTAGGATTTGAGCAGATGCGCGTCCGGGTTCATGGCAACCTGGCAAGGATCGAAGTACTTCCCCAGGACATCAGCCGCCTTATGGAAGAAGAAACCCGGAATAAGGTGCAGCAGGCGTTCAAGGAATACGGCTTTGATTACGTTTCCGTAGATTTGAAGGGCTACCGCACCGGCAGCATGAACGAGACTATTCGATGAAGGAAAATGGGGATTATTTTTCATGAAAGAATTCAATACTTGTCTGGAACCTATAAGCAGGCATGGATATGTGCTGCCCTTCCCTTTTCAAAAACGGAGGAAGGTAAATGTTATCAGCAGAAGCAGAAAAAATTATTATCCGGACACGAACTTTATGCGACGGAAGAGGAGAAAAAAAGTCCCTATGTTTCTCCGATCAAAGGAGATTTTACAGGATTTCCCAGATTGCAGACTTCATTGTAAATAAATAAAACAACGTGCAACTACAAAAGAGGAGGAAACGAAATGCAGCACAGCTTCAAGTATGATCAGAACAGCGCAGTGGTAGAGACACAACAGGGAAAGATACGGGGCTATATGGAGGATACCCTCACGATTTTTAAGGGAATTCCTTATGCCCATAGTGTACGATTCCATGCACCGGAAAAAGTGAAACCGTGGGAAGGTACACTGGATGCCACCAGTTACGGTTATGTATGTCCGCTGCTGGATCTGACAGGCAGGCCAAACGGAGAACTTCTTGTGCCACACCGTTATTGGGTAATGAATGAGGATTGTCAGAATCTCAATATCTGGACACCGGGCTGTGACGGTGGCAAACGCCCTGTTCTTGTGTGGCTGCACGGAGGCGGTTTTGAAGCGGGTTCCGCCATTGAACATATAGCGTATGACGGAGCGTCCATGAGTCAGAACGGACAGGTGGTCGTAGTTACCATCAATCACCGCCTGAACGTTCTGGGTTACTTTGATTTGTCGGATTTTGGGGAGAAATATGCCAATTCCGGTAATGCAGGGACGGATGACATCATTGCCGCATTACAGTGGATTAAAGAAAATATTGCATCCTTTGGCGGCGATCCCGGGAATGTCACTGTATTTGGACAATCCGGCGGCGGAGCCAAGGTGACAACCCTTTTGCAGACACCGGCAGCTGACGGTCTGTTTCACAAGGGCGTCAATATGAGCGGTGTCATCGGACCGGTACTGGCAGATGCAACAGGAAGCGGCAAAGAACTGGCAGAGGCAATCCTGCAGGAATTGTCACTGAAAGATGTGAAGGAGCTGGAGACAGTACCTTATGCCTTGCTTGCGGCTGCCTATGTGAAGCTTCGTCCATCCTTTGCGGCAGCGGGTAAATATGTGGGAGGCAGACCACATCCCAACGCTTTTTATAAAGGTACGCCGGTAGAAAACGGATTCCGCCCGGAGTCGGAGAAGATTCCCATGATGATTGGTTCCGTTTTCGGCGAATTTACTTCGTTTATTCCAACCCCTTATGACAAGGGACAGCTGTCTGTCCGGGATGGAGAGGTAATGGTGAAGAAAGTGTTGGGGGAAGAAGCGGCAGAAAAACTGATGGAGCCGATGATCGAAGAGATGAAGAAGCGTTTCTTTGATTTGGCAATAGAAGAGAGTTCCATTTATCCGTGGCAGTTTGATATCCGTACGAATGTCTTTACATTTCCTTTGGGATTTCTTCAGCGTTTTGGCTTTGACGGTTCGGTTGTTACCATTTCGCGTGACGATATGGAAAAGACGGTTCATCCCGAAGAATTGGAACACA
>USSP01000240.1 GCA_900557385.1 uncultured Lachnospiraceae bacterium | reverse complement strand
CAGTTAGGCTCCGATGTATTCCAGGAAGCAGATATCACAGGAGCTGTAGAATCTTTTGTCAAATACAGTTATCTGGTTAAGAATGTAAATGATATTCCCCGTATTTTTAAGGAGGCATTTTATATTGCCAATACAGGCCGGAAGGGGCCTGTGCTGATTGATATCCCGATTGATATACAGAATACGGTGATTTCTAAATTCAAATATCCGGAAGAAGTGAGCATGCGTACCTATAAACCTACGGTGCATGGTCACATCATGCAGATCAAGAAAGTTATGAAAGAGCTGCAGAAGGCGAAACGCCCGATTATCTGTGCCGGAGGTGGCGTACTTTTAAGTAATGCGGAACAGGAACTTCGGGCTTTTGCAGAGCGATATCAGATTCCCGTGGTATCTACCATGATGGGAATCGGTGTGATGCCTACAGAACATCCCATGTATTACGGTATGGTAGGAAATAACGGGAAACCCTATGCGAACCGCGGAATGAATGAGGCAGATCTGATTATTATGGTGGGTGCCCGTGTTGCAGACCGTGCCATCAGCCAGCCGGATCTGGTGATCGGAAATTCTGTGCTGGTACATATTGATGTGGATTCTGCGGAAATCGGTAAAAATGCAGTACCGACCATTCCTTTGGTAGGAGATGCCAAACATATTTTTGAGGACATCGCAAAAGAAGATATGAAACCGGAGGATTGTGAGCACCAGGCATGGATTGCTACCATGAACAGCTATCGGGATACGATGGGAGTAAAACGGAAGCCCAATCCCGATTATGTAGATCCGGCTGCTTTTATTACCATGCTTTCTGAGAAAATGCAGGAAAATGGCGTCTATGTGGCCGATGTGGGTCAGAACCAGATCTGGTCCTGTGCTTATCATATTGTACGCAAGGGGAAATTTATGACCTCCGGAGGAATGGGAACCATGGGATATTCCATTCCGGCTGCCATGGGAGCCAAACTGGCGAATCCCGACAGGCAGGTTATTGCAGTTTGCGGTGACGGTTCTTTCCAGATGTCTATGATGGAGCTTGCCACGATGCGTCAGCATAATATTCCGGTGAAAATCATTGTTTTGAAGAATAATTATCTGGGAATGGTTCGTGAGTATCAGCATTACACTTATAAAGACCATTATTCTGTAGTCGATTTAAGCGGTTCTCCCGATTTGGAGAAGCTGGCGGCCGCTTACGGAATGCCATTTATACGTTTGCAGACCAATGAGGGTATGGAGGAAGCCATTGATACCTTCCTGGAAAAGGATGAATCCATGCTGATGGAATGTCTCATTGACCCTATGGATCTGGTAAAATAGTGAAAGGAGACCGGTGCTATGAAACGAATTTATTCTGTATTAGTAGAGAACCGCTCCGGTGTACTCTGTAAGGTTGCGGGACTCTTTTCAAGAAGATGTTTTAATATTGATTCCCTGGCAGTAGGAGAAACGGATGATCCGGATGTGTCCTGCATGACCATTGTCAGTTCCGGTGATCAGCGTACCATCGAACAAATTGAGAAGCAGTTAAATAAAAAACTGGATGTCATTAAGGTAAAAACCTTTGACGAGGCACAGTCCGTCAGCCGGGAATTGATGCTGGTGAAAGTGAAATATAACAAAAATAACCGCAGGGATATCCTGGAAACCTGTGAGATCATGAAAGCACAGATTGTAGATATGTCTAAAAATATGATGATTATCCAAATCTGTGATTTGCCGGAGAGAACAAAGCTTTTAATCAGTATGCTGCAGTCCATCAGTATTGTTGAGGTTGCCCGGACCGGAACACTGGCACTTCCCAAATGCATTGACAACGATTGAGAGAGGGTCTATAGTAGAGTAAAAATTGGAAATGAGGTAAATCATGCAGAAGAAAGTTTTTCAGCTCCTGACAGATAATACATCCGGCGTACTCAGTCGTATTGCAGGACTGTTTTCCAGACGAGGCTATAATATTGAGAGCATTACCGCAGGCGTGACTGCCGATCCGAAATATACCCGCATTACCATTGTAGCCATGGGAGATAATGAGATTCTCGACCAGATTGAGAAACAGGTAGCCAAGCTGGTGGATGTGCGGGATGTGAAAGAACTGAAACCGGAAGAATCCGTATACAGGGAACTGGCATTGATTAAAGTAAGAGCTAATGCCCAGGAAAGACAAGGTGTCATTGCCATAGCAGATATCTTCCGTGCGAAGATTATTGATGTGGCACCGGAAAGCCTGATCATTGAGCTGACCGGTAACCAGGACAAGATTGATGCGTTTCTGGGACTGCTTTCCGGCTATGAGATTCTGGAACTGGCGAGAACCGGTATTGCAGGTCTGGGACGTGGTATCGAGAATGTCACCTACCTGGACGATTAAGTAGTTTGCACCGGGGCAACCCGTGTACATAAAATCACATGTTTTAACAAAATGGAGGAATGTAAAATGGCAAAGATTTATTATCAGGAAGATTGTAACCTGTCCTTACTGGAAGGCAAAACCATTGCGATTATCGGTTACGGCAGCCAGGGACATGCACATGCTTTAAATGCAAAAGAGTCTGGATGCAATGTCATTATCGGACTTTATGAGGGTTCCAAATCCTGGAAAAAGGCTGAGGAACAGGGCTTTGAAGTATACACTGCAGCAGAAGCAGCTAAGAGAGCTGATATTATCATGATCCTGATCAACGACGAGTTACAGGCTGATATGTACAAGAAAGATATCGAGCCCAACCTTGAGGCTGGCAATATGTTAATGTTCGCACATGGTTTCAATATTCATTTCGGATGCATCAAGCCCCCCGCAGATGTGGATGTAACCATGATTGCTCCGAAAGGACCCGGACACACTGTTCGTTCCGAGTATCAGGCTGGCAAGGGTGTTCCCTGTCTGGTTGCAGTAGAGCAGGATGCTACCGGTAAGGCTCTTGACCTTGCACTGGCTTACTCTCTGGCAATCGGCGGCGCAAGAGCAGGTGTTCTTGAGACCACTTTCCGTACCGAGACTGAGACCGACTTGTTCGGTGAGCAGGCAGTTCTTTGCGGTGGTGTATGTGCACTGATGCAGGCAGGTTTTGAGACTCTGGTTGAGGCCGGTTATGATCCCAGAAATGCTTACTTCGAGTGTATCCATGAGATGAAACTTATCGTAGACCTGATTTATCAGTCCGGTTTCGAGGGAATGAGATATTCCATCTCTAACACTGCTGAGTACGGCGATTACATCACCGGACCTAAGATTATCACCGAGGATACCAAGAAAGCAATGAAGAAGATTCTTTCCGATATCCAGGATGGTACTTTTGCAAAAGAATTCTTGCTGGATATGAGTCCTGCCGGACGTCAGGTTCACTTCAAAGCTATGCGTAAGCTGGCTGCTGAGCATCCTTCTGAGAAGGTTGGTAAGGAGATCCGTAAGCTGTATAGCTGGAACAATGAAGATGACAAGCTCATCAACAACTAATTTTTCATTATGAAGTATTCCAGGGGCAATCCGAAAAA
>USSP01000239.1 GCA_900557385.1 uncultured Lachnospiraceae bacterium | reverse complement strand
TTATACATTTGTCTCCCATAAAGTCTTTTCCATCAAAGCACTTAACTATCACTCCTGACGCATCAGACAACACGTCTGTTACATTTTTATTCAAATGAACATTTACACCAATGTCTTTCATTATTTTGCTTAATGCCCAAATTACATCTGATGACTTATCACTTTCAGGAAAAACCCTGTTTCCTCTTTCTATTTTAAGTTTTATTCCAGCACTTTCAATCAAATTCATTACTGCTTCACTATCAAAAGTACTGTATGCACTATATAAAAATTTCGAATTATTTATAATATTTTTAAAATGATTCTCTATGTCTGATGCATTTGTTACATTACATCTTCCTTTTCCGGTTATAAAGATTTTTTTGCCTAATTTTTCATTTTTTTCAAATAACGTTACATCATTTCCGTTCACTTCAATTTCGTCCGCAATTATCAATCCCTCAAAATCAATATTTCCTGCACTGATAAGTACCTTTCCGTTAGGAGCATAAATGAGTCCGTTCAAGTCAACTGTATTTGCCTGAATACTGATATCTCCATTTGAAGAATATATATATGATTCTGCATTTGCTACAGTTGTTAAATCTGTTGAATTAAATGAGATACTGTTTTTAGCTCCGATAATGTCTTTGGTTGAAATCGTTCTTCCGTAGGCTGCAATTCCTTCGTTTGAATAGGTAGCTCCCATATCAAGCGTTTCCTGCCAATTGAAAGTTACGCCGTCTTTGTACGAATCTGTATCAAAGAAGTTGAAAATATAATTCAGACCATCTCCAATATCAGGGAATGCCGTTGATTCATCTTTCTGAATTTCTTTATTGTAAGAAAGATTACCGCAGTAATTGTTGATATTTCCCATATAGCAACAATTGCCTGCTACAGAAACAGTATTTCCGTAGAAATTCAGATCTGAATTACTGTCGATATCGCCGTTAATATTAACAGTTGTTCCACTTACTTTAAACGTATTGGATAAAAAACTGTAATTTACGGTTTTAATTTCATCATCCGCTAATACAGACAAGCTTGGAATCAAGGTAGCAGTCATGACTGCTGCCATAATGCCTGAAAGTCCACGCTTAAAATGCTGCTTAGTATGTTGTCTTAGCATTCTTCTACCTCCATAATTTTAATTCTTGTTAGACTACTGACTCATGCATTTTAACACAAAAATAGAGTTTTCGCCACAAAAGACTAGTAAAACCCCTGTTTTTTTTAGTGAACGAACAAAATCGAGGCAAAATTATCATTCAGCCTCGATTTTACTTTACAAAATATTTTCACTTATTCCGATAAAAACATCATAAATTTCATTTTTACAATCATTGGGTTCTACCTCCAACGTAAGTCATCGTCTCACCCGGTGAGAGTCCGTAACGGATACACTCAAGGGTGGTGGTGAGCTTTTTGATTTCTTCTTCCTTACGGCCGGAAAGTCTGGCAATGACATTGTCCGGGAACTCAATGCGTTTCGCTTCACGGAGTAGATCGACCGTCAGTTCCTCGGTTTCCAGACGATGCTCCATCTCAGTAAGGATGGCAATCTTGTCAATGAACCAGTGGTCAATCATGGTAATCTCATGGATTCGGTCATAGTCGCCGCCCTTACGCAGAGCTTCTGCAATGACAAAAATCCGCTGGTCATCCACGATTGCCATACGCTCATACAGCTCTTCCAGAGTTAAATCCGTAAAGTCATAGCTGCGCAGGCAGTCCACATGCTGCTCCAGGGAACGAAGGGCTTTCATCAAGCCACCCTCGAAGCTGTTGCAGATACTCATAACCTCACCGGTTGCCTTCATCTGGGTGGTAAGGGTACGTTTCGCGGTAATGAATTTATCGAAGGGCAGACGGGGGATTTTTACTACACAGTAGTCCAGTGTCGGTTCAAAGCTTGCGTAGGTCTTGCCTGTGATGGCATTCTTAATCTCGTCCAAAGTGTAGCCTAACGCAATCTTCGCAGCTACCTTCGCAATGGGATAACCGGTTGCTTTGGAAGCCAGTGCGGAGGAACGGCTCACACGGGGATTTACTTCGATAACGCAATATTCAAAGCTGGTGGGATGCAGGGCAAACTGCACATTACATCCACCGGTAATTTTCAGTTCGTTAATGATATTTAAGGCAGAGGTACGCAGCATCTGGTATTCTTTATCGCTGAGGGTCTGGGAAGGAGCCACTACGATACTGTCTCCGGTGTGAACGCCAACCGGGTCGATGTTCTCCATATTGCAGACGGTAATGCAGTTTCCTGCACTATCCCGCATAACCTCATACTCAATCTCTTTCCATCCTGCGATGCAGCGCTCTACCAGTACCTGGCCTACACGGGAGAGACGCAGACCATTCTCCAGAATCTCTTCAATTTCGGTCTGGTTATGGGCAATACCACCGCCGGAGCCGCCCAGGGTATAGGCAGGACGCAGCACTACCGGGTATCCGATCTTTTTCGCAAATTCCACACCGTCTTCTACGTTTTCTACCAGAAGGGAAGGGGCACAGGGCTCACCGATGCGCTCCATCAAATCTTTAAACTCCTGACGACCTTCCGCATTACGAATGGTTTCTGCGGTGGTTCCCAGCAGTTGTACGCCATGGCTTTCCAAAAAGCCGGACTCAGCCAGTTCCATCCCTAAGTTTAAGCCGGCCTGACCACCCATGTTAGGCAGTAAACTGTCGGGTTTTTCTTTTTCAATAATCTGCTGTAAAACAGGTACGGTCAAAGGCTCAATGTAAACTTTATCGGCAATGTCACCGTCTGTCATGATGGTAGCAGGATTGGAATTGACCAGAATAACCTCCATGCCCTCTTCCTTCAGGGAACGGCATGCCTGGGTTCCTGCATAGTCAAACTCTGCTGCCTGGCCAATGATAATCGGACCGGAACCAATCACCAGGACTTTGTGTACATTCGGATTCTTAGGCATTTTCTTTCCCCTCCTTCATCATCTTGATAAAACGATCAAACAGATATGCAGAGTCCTGGGGACCTGCACATGC
Source organism: uncultured Lachnospiraceae bacterium (assembly GCA_900557385.1). Taxonomy (GTDB): domain Bacteria; phylum Bacillota; class Clostridia; order Lachnospirales; family Lachnospiraceae; genus UMGS2037. Next base: position 516 of record USSP01000239.1, on the reverse strand, counting down.
TTCGGGATGATACTGTACCGTGAAGATGTTCTTTCCGGTATATTTCAAGCCCTCATTGGTGCCATCGTTGACATTGATAAATGCCGGTACTGCCACCTTCGGGTCAAGCTTATCCATATCCACTACATAACCGTGGTTCTGGGAGGAAATGTAGACGCGTCCGGTCTCCAAATCCTTCACCGGATGGTTTCCGCCACGATGTCCGTATTTCATCTTATAGGTGTCTGCACCCGTTGCAAGAGCCATGAGCTGATGTCCCAGACAGATACCGAAAATCGGAATATCGGTGTCATATAATTTTTTGATCTCTGCAATGATACCGGTACACTCCTTGGGATCGCCAGGGCCATTACTTAACATGATGCCATCGGGCGCATCTGCAATAATCTCCGCTGCAGGCGTTCCTGCAGGATAAACCGTCACATCACAGCCTCTCTGTGCCAGAGAATGGGCAATATTGGCTTTCGCACCTAAATCTAACAGGGCAACCTTCATACCCGCGCCGTTTAATTCATG
>USSP01000238.1 GCA_900557385.1 uncultured Lachnospiraceae bacterium | reverse complement strand
CCGTTTACCTGAACAGTATCGGGTTTGACCCCTCTTTGCTGCACGACACCGACGGCAAGAGCTATCTGGTCAATATGGAACATATTGTAAAGGCAACGGCAACGGATTTTGTCCTGATGAATAACGAATTGGTTCCTATTCGGAAAAGGGAACGGAAACAACTTCTGGATACCTATAAGGAATATCAGGTACCGACGACCTAAAAATCCAAATTTGTCAAAAATTGGGAAAAGTACTGCGAAAACGGGAATGAAAAAGTCGAAATTGGGTAAGCACAACTCAAAATAAGTGTTATAATGTCTTTAGAGTTGATTGAGCAACTCCTTAAAAAGACATTATCTTTTATTTGATAGAAATTTCCTATCAAATAAAAATACAGCCCGCTCCTTCAAGGGAGACAAGGCTGTATTTTTTTACAACGCAATGGGTAATACTCCTGTGGGGTTCCATTTCTTCTGGAACAGTTCCACGAGAAGTTCCAGGGTTTCCATGGAGTAGTCCCATGCCTCAATGCCGGTACCCCCTGCAGGGAGTCCCTTCAAATCGTAGGGGTTTCGCATTGCCACTACGGTCATGGGCAGGGCGCGAGCTGTCAGGGCGTTCAACAGTTTCTGCTGTCCCGGTTTTAAGTGCATGTTATAGGTACACAGCACAATGCTGTCGCAGTTCTGGGGAATCTGTCGGAGTGCTGCCTGGATTTCCTCCTCCGTGGGGTCGATGCCGGTGACAATTCCCGTGCCGCCCATCTGCGCTGGCATAAACTTGGCAAAGGAACGATCCTCCTCCGGGTTGCTTGCCTGGGTCACACAGAAATTGTCGCACCCGATAAAGACAGGATGGCTGCCAATCACCGGATCTTTTCCGCAGACGTGGGCAATGGTTCTTCTGCGGATTTCCCGCTCGATTTTCTTATCCTCACGGTCATCATAAAGCTGGCATCCGCCGCCAATCTCATATTTTTCCTTGTAAGCAAGAATTTTTGCGGTGGACTGCTCCATTTCTTCTATAGAAAGAGTACCGTCCTCCAATGCCTGGTAAACCGCCTGTACGCTCTGCTCCACTACCTCTGCGGAATGGCTGATGCAGACCAGGTCTACCCCTGCGCCCAAGGCACCCTGTACACCCTGTACGGAACCGTAGTAGGTTTTGATGGCATTCATCTCCATGCAGTCACTGACTACCAATCCTTCAAAGCCCAGTTTTTTCTTCAAAATGTCCGTAATGATGGTGCGGGACATGGTGCAGGGCACCTTCTTTTCCTCAATGGAGGGGAAAAGAATATGACTGGACATCATGGCAGGAATCTGGTGGTCGATGGCGGAACGGAAGGGAACCAGTTCAAATTCCATCAGTTCCTCCAGAGTTTTGTCCACCACAGGAAGTCCCAGATGGGAGTCCACCGCGGTATCGCCGTGACCGGGGAAGTGTTTGCCGCAAGAAATCAGGTTTTCCTCCCGGTAGCCCTCAATCACTGCCTGGGTTGACTCCGCAACCTTCTGGGGGGTATCGCCGAAACTTCTCACTCCGATCACCGGGTTCTGGGGGTTGTTATTCACGTCTAACACCGGAGCCAGGTTAAAGTTCACGCCACAGCTTTTCAACTGTCTCGCCGTGATTCTGGCGCAGGTTTTGATGTCCTCCAGTTTTCCAGTGGCAGAGAGTGCCATGCCCTCCGGGGTGTTGCAGAACTCCTCGGAAAGTCTGGTAACCACGCCGCCCTCCTGATCAATGGTAATAAAGGCGGGATGCCCGGTTTCCTGTTTCACAAGCTGCTGGATTTCCTCGCACAAAGCGGTGAGCTGCTCCTTGCTTTTCACGTTCTGGCGAAACAAAATTACATTGCCAATTTTATATTCTTTTATCAGCCGGACAAATTCCTCACTGAGCTTTAACCCTGCAAAGCCCGCAACGAAATGCTGTCCCACCATCTGTTTTGTCTGTTCCATTTCCATGTTACTAACCATGCCTTTCCCACTGTACCTGTTTTATTCATATAAATGGTATTTCTGTTTCTTCTGGGCAAACTGGGCGCTGTCTGCCTCGTAGGATGCCAGAAGTTTATCTTTGTCCCAGTCTCCCAGTAACTCTCCACCGCCGGACAGCAGTGCCAGCATAGGTTTTCTGCCCTCTGCAATGGGAGGAAGAATCTGGAATTTATCGCCGTAAAGTTTCCGCACGGTGTCCAACAATGTGATGCCCAGGGTCACGGGGCGGAATACCTTGCTGTCGGTCACATGGAACACAACGCCTGCACAGTTTACTCCCGCGAATTTAGAAGTGGAAGGAATAAACCACACCGGAGTGGTGATGACACCGGGCAGTTTCTCCTGGTTTAACGCCTCGGACAACTGTTCCGCATCGATATAGTCGGCACCCACTACCCGGAAAGGCGCCGCCGTGCCACGTCCCTCGGACATATTCGTTCCTTCTAACAGGCAGATGCCGGGATAACAGAGCACGGATTCAAAGTTCATCAGTGCGGGACTGGGAGCCACCCAGATTTTTTCCCATTCGGGATAAAACATGGAGCGTTTCCATCCAGTACACTTCACAACCCGCAAATCACAGCCAATGTTTTCTTCTTCATTTATCATCATCGCCGCCTCACCCGCGGTGAGTCCGTAACGATAGGGGAATTTGCAGCAGCCCACAAAGCTGTGGAAATCATCCTGTAACAGATTTCCTTCTACAATCTCGCCGCCCAAGGGGTTTGGTCTGTCCAGTACCATCAGGGGTTTTCCTGCCGCCGCGCAGTCCAGCATGGCATTCCGCAGGGTGGAAAGATAGGTGAAAAACCGCACGCCCACATCCTGAATGTCATAAATCAGCAGGTCAAACTGCTCCAGCATTTCCTGGGTAAAGTGTCTGCCGTTGGAGCCGTAGAGACTGTAAACGGGAATTCCGGTCTCCGGGTCCTCGTAGCGCTCCACCAGTTCGCCGGCTCCCATATTGCCCCGGACGCCATGCTCCGGTCCAAACAGAGCCGTGAGATGACACATTTCCTGCAAAATCTTAATGTCCGACTGCAACTGGCTGTTTCTGCCTGTGATATTGGTGAGGAGTGCCACCCGTGCATCCCTCAGTTCTTTTTCCTGTTCCTTGATATGGTCAATTCCGTATAATACCATGTTCGTCACCGCGCCTTTCTCTCGCACCTGTGTCCTGTAAATCCGCCATTTTTACTGTGTGATTTTTCCCATAATCACCGGAACCGCCGCCCCGGTCACAGAGGGAACGTTGTTGCAGTTTCCGGAAATTGCCTCGCTTGCAAGCACGGCAAATGCCACCGCCTCCTTGGAATCGCTGCAAAAACCGATATCCTCGTTGGTGAGAATCTGACAATACGGCAGACACTCTGCCAAATCTGCCAAAATCACCGGGTTATGGCTACCGCCGCCGCCCACGATAAGCTGATCGGGGCTTTCCTTTGTAAAATGCTGTAACCCATAAGCAATGCTTTCCGCGGTAAACCGGGTAATGGTTCGGAGACAATCCACATCCTCGATGTGGTGTTCTGC
>USSP01000237.1 GCA_900557385.1 uncultured Lachnospiraceae bacterium | reverse complement strand
CTGTGACCAGAGCGTAAAAAAAGATAGAAAACTCTGGAAACAGGCTTATTTACGGCTTTTTTCACAAAAGAGAGAAATCAAAAACTCCAGGTTGGCAGACCTGGAGTTCATAAAAAGGGGGGAGTATGAAAAAGTATTGTAAGAAAAAAATGTTTTTTTCTTCTTGCTTATTATAATATAATATAATTGTAAATAAAATACACTTAATTTGTTAACAATCTGTGAACAATATGGTACTTAGGTACATATTTGGTCCCTGATCACACGGTAGGAAAGCACCTATTGTTTTGCACAGAGCTTAGACCTGGGAAGTGCCAGAACCGGGAATGGTGTGAAAGATTTGTATACAGAGGCTGGTTTTTGTGGTAAAATGTCATATAATGTACAGACAAATATTCTGATAGAAAGGACATGGCGGTATGAAAAAAAAGCATAAAACCAAAACATTACAAACCCGCATGCTTCTATCAATCCTTCTGGTGGCATTGCTGCAGATTTTGATGGTGGTGGTCATTATTGAGTTGACGGGTACTACCCGGAAGCTGGACGAGAGTACCATGCAGATTTATAAAAATGCCGTATATAATCGGGGAGAAAACGTTGAGGAAAGACTGAAAAATTGGAGCAGTATCGAACCTTATTATAGAGAAGTGACAGCTACGGTGTCTAAAAAGGCATTACGGAAATATACGACGGTTCAGAATTTCGTGCAGAACAAAGAGAACCGTCGGGAACTTCTGGTGGATGTGTCAGAGGTGGCAAAACGCTGTATTGATGAACTTGGGGTAACCGATTGCTTTATCATTTTCCAGCCGGGAATCTTTAAAAAGAAAGAATGCTTGTATTTACGAAAGGATTCCAACAGTGATGAAATCCTTCTGGAGCGTGGCCCTCGACGGGCGATGACGACGAAGGGAATTATATTGGCGGACGAGTGGCAGGAGAAACTGATGCTTCAGGGGGATACGGATTATTATGTCAAGCCGCTGCTGATGGCATACGATCATCCGGATACCTCTGCGGATCAGTTGGGATATTTTTCCGAGCCTTTTCAGATGGCAGATAATCTGGAGCCGATGATTACCTATACCATTCCGCTATGGGATGATAATCATAAGCCCTATGGAATTATGGGGGTCGGTATTAATCTGGAAACCTTAAAGGAACTTCTTCCTTCGGAAGAACTCAGTATTGACATCAATGCGGCATATTGTCTGGGAATCACACAGGACGGAACTACGTTCCGTACGGTAGCAGTTCGTGGAGGCGAATACGAGAAAGTGCTGGAGAAACAGCCTGTGTTCACCCTGGAACAGCATACGGTAGGAGGGTTCAGTACCACTAACGGATTGGGAGATATAGGTAATTTTGACTTTTATTATTATCCCTTTCATTTGTATGAGAATAACAGCCTTTATGGGGATGATATATGGGTTCTGGGCGCTTTTGCAAGCTATGGGGCATTGCACGCATCTTCGCAACGCTTGTTGATTTCTTTGCTGGTAGCACTTTCTATGTCACTTGGAATCAGTATTGTAATTGCAGTGGTAATTTCCAACATACATCCCGGCCACTGGTTTCACTGGTAAACGCCTTGAAGGATCTGTCTCCGCAACGACTGCGGCTGCCCAGAACGGATATCCGCGAAATTGATGAACTGGCAAGAGAGGTGGAGAGGCAAAGTTTTGCGGCCTATAAAGCAGGAAATAAAATAGCAGACATTATTCAATTATCCAGCCTTCGTCTGGGAATGTGGGAATATCAGGAGGATAGTGATAAGATTTTCTGTACCGAGAAAATTTTCGATATTTTCCGAGTGCCGAAGGGAGATTGGAAAGACAATTATATGTCCCGGCATTGTTTTGATGCTATGGTCGAGAATATTATATCCAATGCCGTGGCAGATGAAGATGAAAAGAATGTTTACCTTTACACGGATCCGAAAGGTAAAGAGAAATATGTGCAACTCCGTGAAAAGAAGGATGAGAGATCCTGGTTATGCATTGTCACAGATGTGACCACGGATATGATGGAGAAGAAGAAGATCAAGCATGAAAGAGATTATGACATGCTGACCAATCTTTACAATCGTCGGGCTTTTTCCAGAATTGTACAAGGACTGATTGCTACGGGCAAGGTGCAGAATGCCTTGATGTCTATTTGGGATCTTGATAATCTGAAGTATGTGAATGATACCTTTGGCCATGAGATGGGCGATAAGTATATCTGCCAGCTGGCAGATTATTTTTCCAGACTGGCAGATGAAACATGTGTAGTCGCAAGAATGAGCGGTGATGAGTTTCTGGTGTTCATGTACAATCGTCCCAAGGATGAAATGGTGGAGAGACTTCGGAAGGTGCATCAGAATTTCTGCAAGGAAAAGCTCTATTTACCGGATGGCAATCTGATGTCGGTGAGTGCTTCGGCAGGCATGTCTTTTTACCCGGAAGATTCCAGAAAATATAAGGAATTAATTCAATATGCTGATTTTGCCATGTATGAGATTAAGAAAAGTTCGAAAGGCGGCATCAGTAGTTTTGATTTGGAACGCTATGTGAGAGATAATATTCTGGTCAATGGCGTGGGTGAACTGAACCGTATTTTGGAAGAGGAAAGTGTGTCCTATGTATTCCAGCCGATTATCTCTGTGAAGGCGTGTAAAGTATTTGCTTATGAAGCACTGATGCATCCCGTATCCGATACCGTGCATAATGCCACAGAATTGATCCGTCTGGCGGAGAGCCAGTCTAAGCTGGGACTGTTGGAGAAGATTACCTGGTTTCATAGTATTCGGACTTTTGCCAAATTCTATGATGCAGACAATCCCTGCCACATGTTCTTGAATTCCATGCCGAATCAATGTTTGAGACCGGAAGAATTTAAACAGTTGGAGGAGGAATATGGCTCTTTACTGGGGCAGATTGTAGTTGAAATGACGGAGAATACCAAGGTGGATGAGGCCATGGAGACGACGAAGAGTGCATGGTGCAAACAATGGCATATACCGCTTGCACTGGATGATTTCGGATCCGGCTACAGTAACAGCGATATTCTTGTGTCGCGGCAATTTGATTTTGTGAAGCTGGATATGAGTTTGATTCAGAATATTCATCTTTATCCGTCTACCCAGGATCTGGTGAAGCATATCATTGATTATTGTCATGCAAATGGTCAGATGGTGATTGCAGAGGGAATCGAGAAGAAAGAAGAGCTTTCCATGGTGATTTCCATGGGAGTCGATTATCTGCAGGGATTTTTGCTGGGCAGGGCAGATTCTACATTATCCCAACCGGATCTTACGATCCTACGACAGGTGCTTTCGGAAATTCAATAGAGTTGGTCTAAATAAAAGACCCCTTCCATATAATGTTACAACAATGGAAGGGGTTTTATTATGGAAGCAAGTCAAAGCAGGGAATTCAATCTATACCATGACATTCAGGCGAGAACGGCAGGAGCTTTATATCTGGGAGTGGTAGGACCGGTGAGAACCGGAAAGTCCACCTTTATTAAGAAATTTATGGATCTTTGCGTTCTTCCCATTA
>USSP01000236.1 GCA_900557385.1 uncultured Lachnospiraceae bacterium | reverse complement strand
GTTCTGGGTAATACCGGTGGGTATTCCTCCCCATTTTCTGAAACGCTTCCAGATTTCCACGGTATAGACAGCCGTCTGTTCTTCACGGAGCAAAAGGTGCATCTCATCCATGTAGTATCTGGTGGATCTGCCCTGGCTTCTGTTCTCGGTTACCCTTCCCCATACCTGATCCTGCACCACGAGCATTCCAATCTTCTTAAGCTGTTTACCTAAATCCTTGATGTCATAACATACAAGGCGGTTTGTAAGCTCCACATTGGTTCTGTGGTTAAAGACATTTAAGGAACCGGATACATAGATTTCAAGGGCTGTTGCCACATGCTTTGCTTCTGGCTCGTCCTGGATTAAGAGTGCCTGATACAGATCCCCAAGAATCGGCATATTCTCCGGTCCCGGATTCTCAAAATACTTCTGGTAAATCTGACGGATGCATCTGTCGATGACCGTTTTCTCAACCGGCCTAAGTCCATCCTTATTGCCTACGATCAGCTCACACAAAGACAGGATAAAGTCTGCCTTAAGGGCAATCGGGTTATCATCATCCGAATAGTTCATATTGATATCCATGGGATTGATATACTGGTCAGAAGTCGGACTGATCTTAATCACCTGTCCTCCAAATCTTGCCACCAGAGGAGAATACTCTGACTCCGGATTGGAAATGATGATGTCATCATCCGTAACCAGAAACGCATTGGCAATTTCCCTCTTTGCACTGAAAGACTTACCGGAACCCGGTGTACCAAGAATCAGGGCATTGGGGTTCTTTAGCTTCTTTCTGTCTACCATAATCATGTTGTTGGAAAGTGCATTCAGACCATAATACAAAGCCTCTTTTCCATTTTGGAATAACTCCTGAGTAGTGAATGGAACAAAAATCGCTGTACTGGATGTGGTCATCCCCCGCTGGATCTCAATCAGATTGCTTGCAAGCGGCAGCGTACTCATAAGCCCCTGCTCCTGCTGGTAATCCAGTCTGACCAGATTGCAGTTATGCTTCTGTGCAATGGAAACTGCCTGAAATACATTGTTCTCAAGCTCATGCTTTGTCCTTCCGGTATTCATCACAAGAAATGTCAGAAGAAACATTCTCTCATTCTGTGACTGCAGCTCCTTTAACAATGCCTTGGCATCCTTTCCATAGGTTGCAAGATCCGAAGGGATGATATCCATGTCATAACCGGCCCTGACTGCCTTTTTCTGCTCCTCAATCTTGCTTCGGTCAAGCTCCGTGATGGTATGCTTGATGGTCTTAATTGCCTCATTCTGGTCTACCGACTTGATATGCATGGTCACAATCTGGCTGGATTCCATGGAAAGGAAATCTGCAAGCAGCCTGTCACCGATATCCGATGCATCAATGGATAAGAAACTCATGCATCCATACATATCTCCCATCTGGAAGTATCTTCCGGTTGGAAAAGCAAAGCTGCTCGGTGCAATGAAATCCTTTACGGAAAGTCCGGATCCCGCCAGATACTTCCAGTCAAAATGGAATTTTGCATCATCTCCCATATGAAACTGTCTGTACATTAGTTCCAGTCTTTCACTTCCGTTCAAGGTCTTTGCCCTTACTCCCAGTCTTTTGAAGTTATTGAGAATATCCGTCTCAATATGAATGAGCCTCGGCTTTGCTGTTTTCATGGATTCTGCATGAATTCCGAAAGTTAAGTATTTTGTCTTGGTAAGACCGTTATTGCCTGCCTCCATCTGATGCAGGAGCACTTCCGAATACTCATCCCTGACATCATCAAATCCATCTTTCTTGTGTGCAATGGCAATGCTCTTCTCAAAATCAGAGACGTCCGTTGCCATGTTATTGAAAGATAACTGAAAGTTAATGGAGCTGTCGAAAAAGTTCAGGAAAGAACACCATTCCTCGAAGATCTCCGTCTTATCCTCCTGCTGTGCCAGCTGATAGTTAATATCCTGAAACTGGATGGTCTTTGTATAATAATCAAGTCCAACCCTGCAAATACCGTCCGGAAACATTCTGTCAAACGGTATGCTCTGCTGTGCTGTTCTTGGCGTTCCATCATTTTTCTGGCCTTTTTTATGGTTTCCTTTACCGCTTTCTGCTCGTCCCTGGTCAGCCCTTCCGGCATTGTGAACTTTCTGTTTTCCTGCTCTTTCTTTTTGCGAAAATCGAACAATGTTTTCTACCTCCTTTTCTGCTTTCGCCTGACGCAAAAGCGCATCATAATAATTGTCCGTCATATACGGACGTATCTTCGGCCTCTTAAAGATTGCCTGTATCATGTGACTCAAAATGACCTCCAACGGCTGACCGTTCTTCTCATACATGGCAAGGAAAAAGAATGGCATCATAATCCCCATCATCCCCATAACTGCCGTATTGACTTTCACTACTGTTTTGAGCAAAAAGAAGGACGGTACTCCAATGAGAGCCGCCAGACCAAAACAGATCAGCTGTCTTTTTGTCAGATTGAACATCACCTTGCTTTTTACTTTTGTCAGGTCTCTCGGGACACTGATATAAGATGCTGCCATAATCTTCCTCCTTAATGAGCATGAAGTATGCTCTTTGCTACTGCTCCCGTCTTAAACAGGGTAAAGGCTAACAAAACGGTGAAGCCCATAACCCTCCATAGCGAGCCAATGATATCTGCGTTAAATGCTACCGACTGAATCAGGACTGCGTAGATTCCCACACATACCATGATCAGAAATCCCTGGAATCCAAGTGCAAACAGACTTCTTACATAGTTCTGTCCCATCATGCTCTGCTCCCTGTTTCCAAAGGTTGCAAACGGAATCGGTGTAAGGCTGACCATAAGATAGATCTCCACCATTCGTCCGTTGATGATGACAAAAATGATTGCTGCCAGTATATACATAAGGAACTGCACAACAAACGACTGTAGAAATATCCCAAGCAGCGGACCCAAATCCATTGCTTCCAGTGTGGTCTGCATTGTCGCAAGGGTGCTTGCATCAATTGCTGTGCTTCCCTGAATAATTCCCCCGGCCCGGCTTACCACACTCTGCGATACATCAAACACTGCCATCGTGATATCAAAGGTGTGTGTGATCAGCTCTACTGCCACAAAAGTCTTAAAGATCCATTTCCAGATGAACCATGTCTCAAAGCTTGCCAGATTGTTATAACTGATTATCAGCTGTATCAGCTCATAACAGGCTATAAAGGTCAAAAGAATTCCCGCGATCGGCATGATTACCGTTTCTGACAGGTTCCTGACCATATTGAATACCGCCGGCAGAAAACTGCTGGGAGTCTGACCTACCTCTGTTGCAATCTGCCCCACCTGGTCATTCACAGAGGAAAACGTATTGGTGAGGTTGTCCATGATTCCCGATACAAGAATGCCCTTCAGCCAGTCAGTAATCTGCTGAATTATGTTGTTCAATTATTTCCTCCTTTCCTCCTGGACAGGGTTTCTCCCCGCCCCAAAACCAAAATCTGATATAGAACAAACCGGAAAGCAAAGGTACAAGCGTAGTACCGATCAGGGCTACACCGCCACCGGCCATAAGCTGCTTCATTCCCTGGGACTTTGCTTATGTGTGATAAAGAAGTAATAGAAGT
>USSP01000235.1 GCA_900557385.1 uncultured Lachnospiraceae bacterium | reverse complement strand
CGAAGAGGATATGAACAAGGCGCTTACAGCTCTGTATGTTCCTTTCCGAACAGGATGGGGTAAGTTCTATTGTGCTGACCAGTGGGGGTATGCTGTTATTTCGGATTTCACAACCGGCATGTTGGAAGGTAAACCGGTAGCCATAAGTTTCACGGATTAAAAAAGTTTTTCCCACCCGTCTTCTTCCATACAATGCGATAAAATGAGATTGCTCATCCCGCAACACTGTCTGTAACAATTCCACTTCCTTTTTTCTTCCTATCAACATGGCATTTCCTCTTCTTTCACAAATTATAATTTACTTAATCTCTGTATTTTTATTGGATTAAGTAAATTATAATCGTATTTTCTCCGATTTTCAAGGAAATATGTATTTATAATTTACTTAATCTTATTTTAAAAAGCACTTTAAGTAAATTATAAGTGCTGTCTGTGATGTTTTCAAATAAGCCTCCACCTAATAAAACAGCAATGCCACTGCGAAATCATAAAAGTCGTGAAGTGCTACCACCGACCAGATGCTCTTTGATTTCTCATAAATCCAGCCGTAAAGTAGTGCCCGCAGAAATCGCGGTTTATCCCATTGTTTTGTCGTGTTTTACACAACTATACAAAGTCTTCCATCTGTGGCTTTAAAATCTGGTTATCGCTTTCCCATTCCCGGAAGATTGTGTTAAATTTCAGGCACTTTTTATGTAGGGATTCATCTCTTGCCGCCGTTTTTCTTTTGGCATCCGGATATGTGCTACCAGAAGCAGGGCAGGGGCATAAGATGCCAGTTCGAAGATACACTTTTCCTGCTTTCCGCTTTTTCTCTACCGGAAATTATAGCTGGTTCATTCAGGAATTACAAATTGTCATGCAACATATTATAATTAATTATATTGTTTGTTTTTTACAATAAATCTTTAGAAATCAATAAACTTAGGAGGGGTTCTAATGGGAAATGAACAGTTTTTTTATGAAAATGACAGGAAAGTCAACGGAAAGGTATGCCGCATCTTATTGTGGTTAAGTCTTGTCTTTCCGGCATTATTTTTACTATCTTATCTGCATGTATTCCGGCTATCCATCCGGGAATTGTGTCTGATTACACCCATCGGACTTTTATGTACCATCATGCCAACCCTGCTTAGGCGTTTTAACATTTCTGTGCAGGCACTGAAATATATCAGTATTATCTCCCTTTCTCTTGTAATCGCCATCATGGGAAGCAATGCCAATATCGGCATTTATATCACTTACATTCTGGCACTGGCGATCAGTTGTATGTATTTCGATGCGAAGTTCACCAGAAATATGGCGATTCTCGGATATGTCTGCCTCGTCGTTGCCGTTTTCTTCCGGTCGCAGAATGTAACACTTGTTGCAGGCGACACGCCTATGAAGTGGTTCCGGGGATATGTGATGGGCTTTACCATCGAGTATATTGCTCTGTCCGCTGTCTGTATCGCCATCAGCAAGGCTACACGCAATCTTCTGGAAAATGTGCAGGATAGGGATAAGATCCAGGCCGTCCTGGGAAGCTGTGAAAATGCTTCCGGAAATCTTTTGGAGTCCGTGGAGCGGTTACATAATTCTCTGGATGAAAGCCGAAACGGAAATGCAGTTGTCGCCGATTTTGCCGAAAAAACAATGACGGATTGCATGAGCAATCAGGAGTATGTTCACGATACCGTGGAAGAAATTCAGAAGATGGCCGGTTCCATTGATACTATCATTCAGAAAACCAATAATATGAAAGAGGTAGCTACCCAGACTTACGAAAGTACTCATTCTTATATTCAGGTCATGAACGATGCCGTGTCCAGTATGGATGTCATAAGCCATTCCACCAATGATACCTTGCATACGATTCAAATTCTGGAGGATCGTGTCCAGCATATTGAAGAGTTGACCAATACGATTATTGCCATTGCCAATCAGACCAGTCTTTTGTCCTTAAATGAATCTCAGGAGGCTGCACGCGCCGGGGAGAACGGGCGTGGCTTTGCAGTCGTTGCGGAAGAAGTTCGTAAGCTTGCCGAGCAGTCTCATGATGCTGTCGGCAGTATCACAAGTCATGTGGAGAGCATCCGAAAAAGTGTTGCTGATGCCAGTGCATCTATTACCAATGGCAGCCAGTCTGTTGAGACCGGTCTTGAAAAGATTCGTGTAGCAAAAGCCGAGGCAGAAAAGCTGGGAAGCATTCAGGAGACATCCCTGCAAGCCGCAGAGGATATTTTTGGAAGTGGCCAGGAAACAAAGGATTCCGTGAACGATGTGGTAGAAAAAGCTCACCGCATGACCGCACTCATGGAGCACTCCTCCGAAATGGTTCAGGATATCCGTAACCGACTGGATGATCAGGATGCTTTGCTGCAGGATATGGAACAGGTATTTCATCAGGTAAGCGATGTGTCCAGACAGCTAAAGGATATCGTTGCAGATAAGGAAGCAAGTGGCGACACAGGCATGGAATAGTGTTTTGTTTTATGTAAACCATTCATGGTATCTTAGTTAGGCAGTTGGGCATATAGCCAGAGAAATGGCTATTTTGCCCAACTGTTTCTTATTATGACTGCATTTTCCCGGTTCCAATCGGCATTATGTAAACCGCGAGGGCAAAATAGAACTTTTTTTCAATTTTTGCCCTGCTTTGCAGCTTCTTCCCGGGCAAAAATAAATTTTTTCCTCCTGTTTTGCCCGCAGGCATTCAATTCGTTTCTGAAAACACACGAATTTCTCCCTTTTTCAATGGGCTGTCGGGCAAGAATGGAAATTTTGAAGCTATATGCCCAAATGGCGGTCTTATGTTGTGAAACCTTACGGCAAAATATGACCTGCTGCCAGATACAGTTCATACCATTCTTCTCTGGTCAGTTCAATCTCACAGGCTGCACATATTTCATCGATTCTTTTTTCTTTCATAGAGCCGGCGATTACCTGCATCTGTGCCGGATGGCGGAGAATCCAGGCCGTTACAATGGTCGTGTCGGAAACACTGTATTTTTCTCCGATTCGTTTGATCACTTCATTCAGTTTCGCATACTTTTCATTTCCCAGGAATACGCCTTCAAACATCCCGTACTGGAAGGGCGACCAGACTTGAACCGTGATTTCCTTCCATCGGCAGTAATCCAGTACCCGGCCATCTCTGTCCGCTGCACCTTCGGTTTCCATATTGACTTCCAGTCCGCTGCGAACCATGTTGGAATTGGTGATGCTGAATTGCAGCTGGTCTGTGAGCAGAGGCTGTTTCACGTATTTCTGTAAAAGTTCCACCTGCATGGAGCTATGATTGGATACGCCAAAATTCCTGACCTTACCTTGTTCGTGGAGTTTATCAAAAGCCTCTGCCACTTCTTCCGGCTCTACCAGCGCGTCGGGTCTGTGAATCAGAAGCATATCCAGATAATCCGTTCCTAAACGCTTCAGGATACCTTCTGTAGCAGAAATGATGTATTCCCGGGAATTGTCATAGCATTTTCCCGGTATAATCCCGCATTTAGACTGGAGAATCATTTTTTCCCGCATGCCGGGATTTTTCTTTAACACGTCTCCGAATATTTCCTCGCAGCTGCCACCGCCATAGAT
>USSP01000234.1 GCA_900557385.1 uncultured Lachnospiraceae bacterium | reverse complement strand
ATTAAGCAGGGTCTGGATCTGGCAGGCGGTGTCAGCATTACTTATCAGGTGGTTGGCGATAGTGAACCCAGTGCAGAGGATATGAATGACACCATCTACAAGCTGCAGAAACGTGTAGAAAATTACAGTTCTGAAGCACAGGTTTATCAGGAGGGTTCGGATCGTATCAATATCGAAATTCCCGGTGTAGATGATGCCAATGCGATTCTGGAAGAGCTTGGTAAACCCGGTTCCCTGTTGTTTATGGCATCGGACGGAACAGAAGTACTGACCGGTTCTGATATCATATCTGCCCGTGCCGGTACACAGAAGGATGACATGGGAAATTCCCAGTATGTGGTACAGCTTACTTTAAATGAAGAAGGCACTACCAAATTTGCGGAGGCTACCACAAAGGCAGCGCCCACTCATGACCAGATTTACATTATTTATGATGGTTCTATCATCAGCGCACCTTCCGTACAGAATGCAATTACCGACGGAAGTGCAGTGATTACCGGACAGCGTTCCTATGAGGAAGCAGAGGAACTGGCTTCCACCATCCGTATCGGTGGTCTGAAGCTGGAACTGGAAGAGATGCGTTCCAATGTCGTAGGTGCACAGCTGGGACAGAGCGCGATCCAGAGCAGTTTAAAAGCCGGTGTTGTTGGTTTTGCACTGATCGTAATCTTTATGATTGCTGTTTACTATTTCATGGGTCTGACAGCATCCGTTGCACTGGTAATCTACACCACATTGGATATCATGCTGTTAAGTGCCTTTGATGTGACATTGACCCTGCCCGGTATCGCAGGTTTCATCCTGTCTATCGGTATGGCAGTGGATGCAAACGTAATTATTTTCGCCCGTATCCGTGAGGAACTGGCAAAAGGTAAAGTGGTAAAGACCGCTGTACAGGACGGTTTCGGCAAAGCCTTTTCCGCAATCCTGGATGGTAACGTAACAACCTTGATTGCAGCAGCTGTGCTGGGTATCATGGGATCCGGTTCTATCCGCGGATTTGCATTGACACTGGCTATCGGTATTCTGGTTTCCATGTTTACCGCATTGGTTATTACCAAATGGATTTTAAACTGTTGTGTAGCACTGGGCGTGGAGAACCCCAAGGTTTACGGTATCGGCAAGGAGAGAAAAACCATCAATTTCCTGTCAAAGAGAAATATTTTCTTTATCCTTTCCGCAGTGGTTATTATCGGCGGCTTCGTGGTAATGGGTGTCAATAAGGCAGTCACCGGAGACGCATTGAATTACAGCCTGGAGTTTAAGGGCGGTACTTCCACCACCGTAGCATTTAATGAAGAAATGAGCCTGGAAGATATTGAAGCCAACGTAGTTCCCATTTTCGAGGGTGTTGTAGGCGGAAGTGTCCAGACACAGAAAGTAGCCGGAAGCAATGAAGTAATCTTCAAGACCTCTACATTGGATCTGGATCAGAGAACCGAGATTTCCGATGCTTTAGTTGAGAAATTTGGCATCGAGGAGTCGGCAATTACGGCCGAATCCATCAGTTCCACCATTTCCTCTGAGGTACGCCGGGATGCGGTTGTGGCAGTCGTTATTGCAACCATTTGTATGCTGATTTATATCTGGTTACGCTTTAAAGATATTCGTTTCGGTGCAAGCTCTGTAATCGCACTGTTACACGATGTATTGGTGGTACTGGCGGTATACGCAGTCCTGAAGGTGCCGGTAGGTTCCACTTTCATCGCCTGCATGTTGACCATCGTCGGTTACTCCATCAATGCCACCATCGTTATCTTTGACCGTATCCGTGAGAATAAGGCACAGATGCGCAGAGGGGAAAGTCTGGAGGAGATGGTTAATGCAAGTATCAGCCAGACCTTATCCAGAAGTATTTTCACTTCCCTGACTACCTTTATCATGGTAGCCTGCCTGTATGTATTTGGTGTATCTTCTATTAAAGAGTTTGCATTGCCTTTGATGGCCGGCATCGTGAGCGGTACTTATTCTTCTGTATGTCTGACCGGTGCAATGTGGTATGTATTCCGTACCAAGCTGGGCGAGAAGAAAGATAAAAAAGGAAAGACAGAGAAAAAAGCGCAGGCTTAATAAAGAGCATAATGGATGCGCTTTTATAGAAAACCATGGCGGGTCATCCTGCCATGGCTTTTTTGGACATAGTATTATGAAAAAGTGGTTTTTATATCAAAAAAAAGCAGATTTTAATGAAATTGGAGCGCGTTACGGAATCAGCCCGATTCTGGCCCGGATTCTATGCAACCGGGATGTGCAGTCGGAGGAACAGCTTCGCATGTATTTGGAAGGGACACTGGAAGACTGTCACGATGCTGCATTGTTACCGGACATTCAGAGGGCAGTAGATATTCTAAAGGAGAAGATTGCCTCCGGCAAATCAATCCGGGTAATCGGTGACTATGATGTGGATGGTATCTGTTCCACCTATATATTGGTGGAGGCTTTGCAATGCATGGGAGCAAAGGTGGATGCGGCGATTCCGCACCGTATCAAGTACGGCTACGGACTCAATGATAGTCTGATCGAGGAAGCCCATGCGGATGGCATTGATACCATTCTCACCTGTGATAACGGAATTGCCGCCATATCCCAGATAGAACTTGCGAAGAATCTGGGAATGACGGTGGTTGTTACGGATCATCACGAGGTTCCTTTTGCAGAGCAGGAGGATGGTACACGCCTTTACAAAATGCCCCCGGCAGACGCGGTGATAGACCCGAAAAGGGAAGATAACCGCTATCCCTTTCCCGGAATCTGTGGGGCGGTAGTGGCATGGAAACTGGTGCAGTTATTGTGCCAGGAGGATTCTGGTTTCCTTAGGGAGGAATTACTACAGGTGGCAGCACTTGCTACGGTATGTGATGTGATGGAACTAAAGGATGAGAACCGGATCATCGTAAGGGAAGGGTTAAAACGGATGAACACCGCACCCATTCCGGGACTGCGTGCGCTGATAGAGGCAGCGGGGCTACAGGAGAAAAAACTGTCTGCTTATCATCTGGGCTTTGTCCTGGGTCCCTGCCTGAATGCCACAGGCCGTCTGGATACCGCGGGAAGAGCCTTGGAACTGTTACAGGCAAAGGACAGGTCGATAGCTGCATCCATTGCCCAGGAGCTTCGGGATTTAAACGAAAGCCGGAAAGAAATGACCAAAGAGGGCGTGGAAGAAGCAGTAGAGCTTGCGCAGAAGCAATTAGAGGAAGCAGGCAGGCTGGATTCTGTGTTAGTGATCTATCTGTCACAGCTTCATGAAAGCCTGGCTGGAATCGTGGCAGGGCGCATCCGGGAGAAGTATACCCGTCCGGTTTTTGTATTGACAGACGGACAGGAGGAAGTAAAGGGATCCGGACGTTCCATTGTCGGCTATGATATGTATGGAGAAATGACTCGGTGTGGGGATTTGTTCCTCAAATACGGAGGGCATAAAATGGCGGCTGGATTGTCGATCCCCCGCGATAAGGTGGAAGAATTCAGGGAACGGATGAACCGCAACTGCCCGCTGACAGAGGCAGAGTTGATTGACAAGGTTTACATTGATGTGGCACTGCCCTTTTCTTATGCCAATGAACAGCTGGTGCAGGAATTTG
>USSP01000233.1 GCA_900557385.1 uncultured Lachnospiraceae bacterium | reverse complement strand
TCTGACAAATGTATTATAAAGTTTTTGAGGTAATATATCCTGTATCATTGTTCCGCCTGCTTTCCTGACATATTCTGTACCATTTCCCATATCTATACTGGTTCTATTTTATAACACCCCTCTCTTCATTACAACCGGAATTGCTCTTCCTATGTGCAGCTGAAATTGTGGAATGCCCTGATCATACTGTGTCAAACTATCTTCCAACACATATCAGAATGCTAAGACAAATTGTTTTATTTTTGACGAACACAGGCGATAGAAAGACGAGGTATACTATCAACATCGCAAGCAAAAAGAATACATTGGCCAATGTAAACATGCAAAAATATCTTCCCTTTTGTGCAGGGTATTCTCTGGCAATATATTTAAAACTGATCAGACTTGCCATTGATGCAATCAATGTTCCCAGTCCTCCGATATTCGTGCCCACGATCAGATTGGAAATTGCGTCCGTAAATCCGGACAGGAGAATCGCTGCAGGCACATTACTCATCACCTGACTGGCAAGCACAGCAGTAACCATTTCTCTTCCGCGGATCATTCTTTCCAAAAACTGTCGAAATACTTCTATCCTCCCTAAATTTCCAATAAAAATAAATAACGCCGCAAAGGTTCCAAGAAGCGAATAATCTACTTTCATTAATGTCTTCCTATCAGCGGCGAATGTAAATACCAAAACAAACACAGTGAAAACAAACCATGGAAGAACCCTTCCCACAACAAGGAGTCCCAAAAGAAATAGCACACAATAACACCATAATTTCCACGAAAAAGATATCGATTTTTCAGAGTGTTTTTCCTCAGATAATTGATGTCTCCCATCCTCTTTACTGAAAGTAATTTTATTATCTTGTATATCCTTTATCGTTGTCTGGTCTTGTTTTTGATCATTCCTTACATATATCCGGCTAATGCCGGATGCCAGTATGATCCATATTATAAGCACCAAAAAAGCCATCACAGAATATGGCAGCATAAGCAATATAAATTTTTTAAGACTCATCTGTGCCAATCCAAACAGATACAAATTTTGCGGATTGCCAATGGGGGTCAGCATACTTCCCAAATTTGCCGCAATGGTCTGCATCACCACAATCCGAAGAATCCATTTTTCATCAAATAGTTCTTTTTTTCTTTGAAGAAGTATCAAGGAAAATGGAACAAACGTAATCAATGCCACATCATTTGTGAGCAGCATGGAAGAAAAAAAACAAAGCATCACTAAAACAGAAGTAATCGCCATTCTGCCGGATACTTTCCGCAACAGCATCCCGGCAAGACGATCAAATACCCCCAGCTGCTGTACCCCTGCCACACAGGTCATCAATCCAAAAAGAATACCAAGGGTCCGAAAATCAATATATTCCGGATATTGCTGATCCGGTGGAATAAATATCATAGAAATTACAGCTAATAAAATAGCAACGACTAAAACGGTTTCTTTTTTGATAAAAAATAGGATTCTTTTCATTTTCTTCCTGCTTTCCTGACTATATTCTATACTAATCCGAAATTATCACCTAACACATCCACAAGCTTTGGTTCACAGCCCTAAAGCTACCATATTAGTTCCGATTCTATTTTATAACACACCTGTCTTGATTACAACCGAAACTGCTCTTTCTGTACGGCGCTGAAATCTCGTTCTGCAGATTTTAATTCTACAAATTTTTGATTCCTTGAATTTTTCTTTCAAACCACTTGATTATTTTGCTTACTGTGTTAAACTACTTACCAGCGCATATCAGAATATCCGGAACACAATATTTTATTCCGAACGAATATGTACAATAGAAAGACGAGGAATATACCAATGATCAACCCAGCTATGATATTTCGTTTAAAAAACTCATGGGAGAAATTTACGGCTTCCCATCCGAAGTTTCCTATGTTTCTGCAAGCCGCTGTAAATAATAATGTTTTAAGAGAAGGAACGATTCTTGAGATCAATATTACCACGCCGGAGGGACAGAACATTTCTACCAATCTCAAGGTCAATCCGGAGGATCTGGAATTGATCGAGGACTTAAAAAATATGACCAGATAATTGGTTTCAGGGAGAACAAATCATTTCTCCTGATTCTCTAAAAAACGAAAGAACCATTTCCCAATATAAGTCGAGTAATGACCGGCTTCATGAACAGGAAAGGGATATTCTCTTCGTGTTACAAGCCAAACCATAAAACAAAAGCTCTCCCGGCTTACTCCCTCCGCTTCATCGCCGTCTCATCAACTTTACTCTGCCCTTTGAAGAAAATGTGCAATATCCTGATACACCTTAAAACGTCCCTTTTCGTTCAGAATCTCATGACGCATGCCCGGGTACAGACGTGAAGAAACATGAGCATATCCCCGTTTCTTCAAATGACCGACCGCCTGTGCCAGCTTTGCGCTGCCGCCCAGACAAGGATCCGATGCCCCGGATACAAACAAGACCGGAAGCTTATGATTTCTCACTCTCCAGCCCATTCTGCTGTAGGTCTGCCTCATCAGCCACAGTAATGATTCATATCCGTTCAGTGTAAATGTAAAATTGCAAAGTGGATCTTTATTGTATGTCTCCACCACTTTCCGGTCAGAACAGATCCACGCATGGATCAGGTTCTCTGCACGGAACGGGCGGTCAAACATATTCGCAAAGATACTGTCTGCCAGACGACTTTTACTGTGCGGATCCTTTGTTGTCTGCAACATCCGGATCAGCGCTGTCCCCAACGGTGCCATCGTATTCTTGCCCGGGCAGCCACATACGATCAAACCGTCTAACTCCCGATCATACTTCTTCAGATAACAGCGCACCGCCAGTGATCCCATGCTGTGTCCCAGCATAAAATAAGGCAGTCCCGGATAATGCTTTTTGATGATCCTTGTGATCTGATGCAGATCCTCCACCAAAGCTCTGCCTCCATCCTCACCAAAATATCCGAGACCTGCAGGAATCCCTTCTCCGGATACCGGCTCTGTCTGAGCCGCCTCCCGTCTGCTCGCACCATGCCCACGGTGGTCATGAATCACACAGAGATATCCTCTGTCCGCCATATAACGCATAAATGGCAGATACCTTTCCTTATGCTCACACATGCCGTGTGCGATCTGTAAGACCGCCCTCGGATGAGCCGGAATAACCATCATCCCCCTCAACGGCATGCCATCCTGTGCCGATGTCAGAGAAAAATATTTCCGATGAATACTGCCCGGTCGCTCAGTTTTGCCAGCGCGGTAATGACTGTCAACCGCACTACGCTGTCTGCTTTTCCTTACTGCTGTCCATTTTCCGGTACACCGCTTTTTCTTCATAAATACTCCCCCTTTCGTTTTCTATTTCTTTTGAAGTGCTGCTATCTCCTCCGGCGTAAGTCTGCGATACTCTCCCTGCTTCAACGCCTCATCCAGCCGCAGACTTCCCATACTCAGGCGTTTGAGATAAAGAACCGGATGCCCGACTCCTGCTAACATGCGTTTCACCTGATGAAAACGTCCCTCACGGATTGAAAGCTCCAGACAGGACTCAGTATCCCCCGGATATCCCGGATCATCCGCACTTAGCGACAACGACACCGCATCCAGTCTCTTCACCTTCGG
>USSP01000232.1 GCA_900557385.1 uncultured Lachnospiraceae bacterium | reverse complement strand
GAGTAGTGGTCTTTTTTTCTCAACCATGTTAATAAATCAGTTTACATGCACAAAGAAATGTTCAAAATCGGAATACAAACGGGTGATTTTGTCGCTTGCAAAAGGTTCTTTTTTGAGTAAAATAACTTGATAGATGAAAATGCAGGTGTTTTTTTGTTTGGCATTTTTTGTAAATTCATGGTATGCTGTTTCAAATAGAGACAGGATTGAAAACGATATTTTATGACGTGTTTTGCGTGAAAAATATTGTAGCCATTTTTCGTGATGACATAAAAGGATTATCCAGAAATATTCTTGCATTGATTATTGCATTGGGATTGTGCGTCCTGCCTTCCCTCTATGCATGGTTTAATATTTACTCCAATTGGGATCCCTATGCCAATACTTCCAATGTCCCTATTGCTGTCGTATCGGAAGATGCAGGGTACGAGAAGGAAGACGGTACAGTGGTCAACATGGGGAATCAGGTGCTGGATAATCTTCATGAGAATACCAGTCTGGGATGGGCTTTCCCGTCAACGGCACAGGAAGCGATTGACGGAGTTTACAGTGGCGAATACTATGCAGCATTGGTGATGGGGGAGGACTTCAGCTCCAGCATGTACAACTGTATTGCCAATGGCATGGAGCATCCCAAGATTACCTATTATGAGAACCAGAAAAAGAACGCCATTGCCACAAAGATTACGGACACAGGTTCTTCTACCTTACAGGCAAGCATTAATGAGGAATTCATAGATGTAGTGGTAACCACGCTTTCGGAAAGTATTGATGAATTGGCCGGAGAAGAGGGAGAAGGCAGTGTTATTAATGACTTGGTGAGTCAGCTTCGCCGGGTGGAAGATAATCTGGTGGCTTATGATGGCTTGCTGGATTCCTTTATGGAATGCAATGAATCCCTGTCGGATACTGTTTTAAGTATGAAGGATTTGATTCCCAAGCTGAACGCAGCCATCACCAGCAGTGTAAATGGCATTAATAAGGCCTCCTCACAGGCAAAGAATCTGGCATCCGGTGTGGTGAGCAGTGCAGCTTCTACTGCGAATACCATGATTGGAACCAGCTTAAATGCGATGGCGGTAGCTGTAACTGCTACCAATAATGCGTTAAATGCAGCACAGACTTCAGCCAAGACCGGAACGGTATCACCGGAACTTGGAAAAAATCTCACGGAAGCTTCGGAAAGCCTGGGAACCATTGCCAGCAATGCAGATAAAGTGGTAGATACCATTGATGGCCTGAGTGACAGTCAGAAAGACTTACTGGAGCAGGCTGGGGTGGATGTGAATGGTTTGAAAAAAACAGCAGAGTCTGCCTCCAAAACAGCAAAAGCAGCACAGACCGCGACTTCCAAGGCAGCGACCACAGCCAGTAAGGTAGATGATGGCGTGGCAGCAGTCACCGGAACGTTGTCGGAGATTAACAAACAGATTGTCAGCACGGCGGTAGATGAGGCAGTGGCACAGCTTCCCAACTTTAATCAGAAGGTTTACGCAGATCTTTCCAAAAAGGTAATGGAAGTAGCGGGAGATGTGAATAGTTCTGTGCAGAGCATTCCCTCTAATATAAAGGCATCCACTGTGGATGTGACGGGAATGGATACGGTGTTAGACGGTGTAAGCCAGTCATTGCTTGCTGGTAATACGGCACTGCTTAATTCCAAGGCAATTTTAAATACCACCACAGAGCGTCTGGGTTCTATTCTCGACCAGATTGATGCCGTGGAGGGTGACGAAAAATACGAGAAATTTATGGAGATCATGCAGAAAGAACCGGCATTGTATGGCGAGTTCCTTTCCCAGCCGGTAACTGTTGTGACCGAGCCGGTTTACGAGACTGCCAATTATGGCTCTGCAGTAACTCCTTTCTATACGACACTGGCACTCTGGGTAGGAGGAATTTTCCTGGTATCCCTCATGCGGGTGAAAGTAAATAAGAAAAACGAATACAAGGACGCAAAGGATTGGGAGTTATTTTTCGGTCGTTATGTTCTGTTTTTCCTCATGGGGCAATTGCAATCGATAATTTGCATCTGGGGAGACATACATATTTTAGGAGTACAATGTTTAGAGCCGGGCAAGTTCTATCTGGCAGGGGCAGTAATCAGTTTTACCTTTACCCTGTTGATTTATACCCTGACGGTATCCTTTGGGGACATTGGTAAGGCAGCAGTTGTGGTCATTGTGGTTATTCAGATCGCAGGCTCCAGCGGAACCTATCCCATTGAGATCCTGCCCAGTATTTTCCAGTCCATTTATACCTTTTTCCCGTTCCCTTATGCAATCAATGCGATTCGTGAGACCGTGAGCGGTATGTACGAAAGTGATTTCTGGAAATATTTAGGAGATCTGATGATCTTCGTGGCAGCCTCCCTTGCAGTGGGACTGGTGATCCGTGTACCTTTTATGAAAGTCAACCACTACATCGAAAAACGCATGGAAGACACAGAAATGATGTAGGATTGCAAAGAAGAAAACAAGCGACGGCGGAGCCGGCATTTGTTTTCTTTGCAATCCTAACGAGCAAACGTCCTGCCTTGCAGGACGGAAAGCGCGACAGCGCGGATTCGCGAGTTTATAGCCCAACAAGAATCGAGCAAACGTCCTGCGCAGCAGGACGAAAAGCGCGACAGCGCGGGTTTAACCTTCCGGTTAGAATAATATGGAGACGATATATGGAACAAAATCAATCCACAAAAAAAATTCTTGAATATCAGCAGGAGATGCATGAGAAGAACCAGAAGCGGATTAAATACGGCATTCGCTGCGTTTTGATCATTCCCTTGATTTTTATGGCTGTCATGTTTGCATTAGACAGTAATAAAGTGGTTTTCCTGGTGCTTTGGATCGTATCCCTGTTTGCCATTTCGATTTATCTGATCGTAGTGGAATACAGTGACTACCAGGCGCAGATGAAGCTTAGTGAGTTTGGCATTAAAAAAGATGATGAGATTGAAGGACTGATCACCGAGCCGCCTGTAGTAGAGAAGGTGATACGAAACAGCGGTCTGCTGGATTCCCAGGCAGCACAGCCCATGCTTCAGATCCTGGAGGATCTGGAAGCAGAAGCAGCAGAAAACAAGGACGATTCCCATATCGCTCCGGCAATGGACAATGAAGATATCCTGGATAAGACAGAGGTAGATCAGGCACTTGCCGCAGAAGCAGCCAATGAACAGCTGGAGCAGATGGAAGCAGAACTGGTGGACAGCATCAAGCGTTATGTACAGGCACTGGGGAATCAGGCAGTGGTACAGAGCGGGCAGCAGGCGGCCAATGGAACGAAAAAAGACGCGCAGGCATATATTGAAATGCGCAGGGCAAAAGCATTGGAAAAGCAGGAGAGAGAACGTAAATGAAAAACATCTTTGCTGTCTTTGTGACGGACTATAAAAGAATAAAAACCAATGTAGTTGCTATCGTAGTGATTCTTGGACTGACCATTTTACCTTGTCTGTATGCATGGTTTAATATTTTGTCAAACTGGGATCCGTACGGACCGTCCGCAACCAGAAATCTTAAGATCGCGGTGGCGTCGGACGACGAGGGAGTCACAATTTTAGGGAACAGTGTAAATGTCGGAAGCAGTGTC
>USSP01000231.1 GCA_900557385.1 uncultured Lachnospiraceae bacterium | reverse complement strand
ATAGCCAAAAGGCTTGGATGTTCTACTGCACCGATTTCATGGCTGTTTTCCGGATGAAGCAAACGAGACAGGCTCAAGCGTATAATCATTGTCGTCCTGACTGCATTCAAAGACAACACGGCAGGAAGCGATAAATTCAGAGGCATACATAGAATCCAGTTATGCAAGAATCTGTCGGATATATTTGTTATTTTTTTCTCTATCGCCAAGGGCATAAAAGATGGAAGCACCGCAAATTAACGTATCATCAGGTAAAATTTTCCGACTATTTTTTCTCGGGTACTAGAGCGAAAGTACCGTGGAAAACCCGTTTTTTGTGAAACAAAACAGGAAAAGGCATGGTACAATAATAAAGTAGAAAGAAAATCGGATGTAGAAATTGACTTGCATGGTAGAGAGCAGCTGGGAGGATGACTTGAAGAAAATTTTAGAGTACATAAAACCTTTATATTTGCGAATGTTTCTTGGATTTCTGATTAAGCTTGTGGGAACAGTGATGGATCTGGCGATTCCCTGGATTCTGGCATATATGATTGATGATGTGGTTCCCAGGGGAGATAAGAGATCCATCTTTTTATGGGGGATCGGTATGGCAGTCTGTGCAGTGATTGCGTTATCCGGAAATGTGATAGCCAATAGGAGAGCATCTGCTGTTTCCAGAGATGCTACACGGCGGATTCGTCATGATTTATACGAGAAGATAGAGCATCTATCTGCAAGACAGTTGGATGAAATCACGATTCCCAGTCTGATCTCCCGGTTGACCACCGACACATACAATGTGAATCAGACTTTGGGACGTATCCAGAGACTGGGAGTGCGGGCACCGATTCTATTGGTGGGTGGTGTTTTTGTAACCATGCTGCTGGATATCCGGCTGAGTCTGGTTCTGATTGGCACCATTCCTCTTTTAGCCCTAGGTGTTGTCCTGATTTCCAGACGGGGAATTGCTCTGTATGCGGGTGTTCAGCAAAATGTAGATGCCATGGTCCGCACTGTGCGGGACAGTGTTACCGGTATCCGTGTTATCCGGGCATTGTCTAAGGGGGACTATGAGTGTGCCAGATTTAAAAAAGACAGTGAGGCACTGTCTGCCAGTCAGATTCATGCAGATACGGTGATGGCGGCAACCGATCCTATGATGCAGCTGGTATTGAATTTAGGGCTGACTGCGGTGGTAGTCTGCGGTGCCTACTGGGTAAACCGGGGAGTGACGAAGCCGGGAAGTATCATTGCCTTTCTCACTTACTTTACCATCATCCTCAATGCCATGATGTCGGTGAATAAAATGTTCGTGATGGTTTCTCAGGCGACAGCCTCGGCAAACCGGATTGCGGAGGTATTAAATCTTCCGGAGGAAAACACAGAAGGAGAATACGCGCAAGCTCCGTTTCAAGAGGGAATCGTATTCGATGATGTATGTTTTTCGTATGCCCAGCCTGCTAATGGGTATGAACTAGAGCATATTTCTTTCCGGTTAAAGAAAGGACAAATGCTGGGAGTCATCGGAGCTACCGGCAGCGGGAAATCTACGCTTATTCAGATTTTGCAAAGATTCTACCCGGTGGACTCCGGTGCTATTTATATAGAAGGAAAAAATATTAATACCATAGACGAGGAAAGCCTTCACTCTATGTTTGGTGTGGCATTTCAATCGGATGCCTTTTTCCTGGGGACGATTTATGAAAATATCGACATTGGACGGGAACTTTCGGAGGAAGCCATACGATGTGCTGCACGGTGTGCACAGGCAGAACCGTTTATTCTTGCCACGCAGGAGGGGTATGATCATCCGGTTCATGCAAAAGCCGCGAATTTGTCAGGGGGACAGAAACAACGCTTATTGATTGCGCGGGCACTGGCCGGAGCACCTTCGATTCTGATTTTAGATGATTCTTCCAGTGCTCTGGACTACCAGACAGATGCAGCAGTGCGAAGCACGATTCGGAAAGCGTACCCGCACACTACCGTAATTCTTGTGGCACAGCGGGTGAGCTCCGTACGAAATGCGGATCAGATTCTGGTGTTGGATGAGGGAAAAATGGCAGGACTGGGCACACATGATGAACTGATGAAAAACTGCACGCTGTATCGGCAGATTGCCAATATTCAGACAGGAGGTGAGACATAATGGCAGGCAGATTACAAACGCGAACAGGAACCGTGCAGAAACCTCGCGATGCATCCCGGACACTTTCCACGTTGGGACGTTATCTGCTTCAAAGTACCCCTATGCTGGTTCTGGCACTCTCCTTAAGTATTGCGGGAAATGTATTTCAGCTGATAGGCCCTACCTTGTGTGGACGGGCTATTGATGCAGTTTCCGGAGGCAAAGGCAAGGTGGATTTTGATACCGTCTATTATTATGCCATACGGATGGTGGGATTTTATGTAGCTTCTGCAGTGTTGGCCTACATTGTGCCACAGATCGTATTGCGAATCAGTCAGCGGACCGTGCGGACGATGCGGGTGGATCTGTTTTCCAAACTCATGCGTTTGCCGGTGAAATATTTTGACACCCATCAGATGGGGGAAACTTTAAGCCGGATCAGTTATGATATCGATACGGTGAACACTTCTCTTTCCAATGATCTGGTGCAGATTCTTACCAGCATTGTCACGGTGGTAGGGGCTCTGGTTATGATGATAAAAATCTCTCCGCTGCTGGTTACGGTTTTTGTCGTTACGGTGCCCTTGTCGGTATTGTTTACCCGTTTCATGACCAGACGGGTGCGTCCCTTGTATCATAATCGTTCAAAATGTCTGGGAGCAATGAACGGTTTCGCAGAGGAATATATTTCCGGACAGAAAACCATTCGCGCTTACCACAGGGAAGAAGAGGTGCTGGCGCGGTTTGATGAAAAAAATGAAGACGCAGTAAACAGCTATTATAAAGCAGAATACTATGCCAGCAGTACCGGCCCTTCGGTAAACTTCATCAATAATCTTTCCCTGACATTGATCAGTATTTTCGGGGCATTGATGTATTTAAACGGAGCGATCACCGTCGGTAATATTTCATCCTTTGTGCTCTATTCCAGAAAGTTTTCCGGTCCTATCAATGAGGCGGCCAATATTTTCAGTGAACTGCAGTCTGCTCTGGCAGCAGCAGAGCGCGTATTTGAACTGCTGAATGAGGAAGAAGAAACTTCGGATGTACCGGGAGCGTTACCTCTTTGCGTGGAACGCGGAGAGGTGGAACTGGAACATGTGGATTTTGGTTACGATCCGGCAAAGATCATTCTCAAAGACATTAATCTGCAGGCGAAACCGGGAAACATGATTGCGATTGTGGGACCTACCGGTGCCGGCAAGACCACCATTGTCAATCTGCTGATGCGATTTTATGATCCGCAAAAAGGAGAGATCCGGATTGATGACCAGTCTATTTACCGGGTGACAAGAAAAAGCCTGCGTAGTTCCTTTTCTATGGTGTTGCAGGATACCTGGCTGTTCAACGGAACAGTCCATGACAATATTGCTTATGGAAATCCGGGTGCTACCAGGGAAGCGGTGATCGCAGCAGCCAAGGCAGCTCATATTCATGGGATGATTACGTCCTCACCCTTACCGGCGCAGCCGTTGTGGCGCTCTCG
>USSP01000230.1 GCA_900557385.1 uncultured Lachnospiraceae bacterium | reverse complement strand
GCCGGAACAGACGGAAATCCCTCCTTCTTTGCAGAACATTTATCAGGAACTTCACGACGATCTCGGCTGTTATATACCCAATAATGGCTATCTGGAGAAATGGGCCAGACAAGGTGTGCTCATGCTGAATACGGTGCTCACTGTTCGCGCTCATCAGGCAAATTCCCATCAGGGAAAGGGCTGGGAGCATTTCACGGATGCGGTGATTCAGGCAGTCAACGCACAGGATCGGCCTATTGTGTATATGCTCTGGGGAAGACCGGCACAAAGCAAGATTCCCATGCTGACGAATCCCAAGCATTTGATTTTAAAAGCGCCCCATCCAAGCCCGCTGTCCGCTTACCGGGGCTTTTTCGGCTGTAAGCATTTCAGTCAGGCAAATGCTTTTTTGGAGGAGCATGGGGTTCGTCCGATCGACTGGCAGATTGAGAATGTAGAACGTTAAGGAGAGTGTAATTTGAACGAGGAGCAGCAGTATCTGGAGGCAGTTGAAAAGAAGCTTTCAGAAAAAATTGGGGAAACGCAGAAAAAGATGCAGGCAGGAGAAAAGGATCTCCGGGAGATGCATGACTATTTCTGGGACAATTATACAGAATTTGATGAATATGGCTATGAGCTATATGACAATAATAAGGCGTTAGAAAGTAAAGTCAGGGAACGTGCCGGCTATGTTAAGGAACTGTTTCGTTATCGGAAAATGCAGGATTCTCCCTATTTTGGCAGAGTAGATTTTTTGTACGATGGGGATCAACAACCGGAAAAGTGTTATATCGGTATTGCCAATCTGGCAGATTCGGCTGCGGATATCCCCATGGTTTACGACTGGCGTGCACCGGTATCCAGTCTCTTTTATGATTACGAGAAGGGGCGGGCGCAGTACGAGGCACCCATGGGAGCGGTGACCGGAGAAATTACCTGCAAGAAGCAGTACAAGATTCGTCATGGGCAGTTGGTTTATTGTCTGGAAAGTGATTTGAATATTGATGATGATATTTTGAAACAGGAGCTTTCTACCCATGCAGATGCCAGATTGAAAAGTATCGTAAATACGATTCAGAAGGAGCAGAACACCATTATCCGGGATGCTTCCCACCGGATTCTTGCAGTACAGGGATGTGCAGGAAGCGGTAAAACCTCTGTAGCACTTCACCGTATTGCCTATTTGTTATACCATAATCGGAAAAACCTGCAGGCATCCCAGATTCTGATTTTATCGCCCAATGGGATTTTTGCAGATTATATTTCCAGGATTCTGCCGGAACTGGGAGAGGAAAATATCAGAGAACTGTCTCTGGATGTGTATGCTTACAGAAAGCTTCGGGATATCGGTGAGGCAGAAGACCGTTATGACGAGATTGAAAAAATTTTGTCTCAGGGAATCAGTCTTTTACCAAGGACGGAGGAAGCAGATTACAAGCAGACCAGGGAGTATGTGGCAGAACTGGATGGTTTTATTCTGGATCTGGAAAGCGATGTGGTAAATTTAAGAGATTTTACCTGGAAGGGCAGAACCACCAGCGAGGAAAGGTTATCACAGTATTTTTACGAGAAGCTGTGGGAAATTCCCCTGTTTAATCGTATGGAACTCATTGCAGGATTTCTGATTGATGAGGAAGAAACTCTGCGGGGAGCAGATATGGAGGAAGAAGAGAAGGAACAGCTGATCTGGCGGATGAATGGCATGTATGAAACTATGGATTTATTTACCTTATATAATCGTTTCCTTGCTTCAACAGGACGAGAGCCATTGGAACTAAAGGATGGGATGATTCGATATGAGGATGTCTATCCGCTGCTGTATTTGAAGATTTCTCTCTGGAAGCAAAAAGATAAAATCGAAGTAAAACATTTGATTATTGATGAGATGCAGGATTATTCCTATCTTCAGTACAGGATTCTGGCAAAGATGTTCTCCTGTCCGATGACTATTTTAGGGGATCGAATGCAGACTATGGGGGAAACCCAGGTGGATGTGCTTTCTTTCCTGCCGGGAATTTTTGGTAAGGACTTGTATCGGATGGAGTTAAGTAAAAGTTATCGCTCTACCGTAGAAATTTTGGAATTGGCCGCAGCGGTATCCGGCGAAAAAACCATCAATTGTATTTCCCGTCAGGGCAGAAAACCGATGTGGTATGCCGCTGTCGATGAAGAACAGATGTATACAAAACTTGTCCGGTCTTTAAACGAGATGACGGATGTAGATACAGCAGCCGTTTTATGTCTGGATCAGGAAATGGCAGAAAATGGGAGCGAGGAATTTAGGGAACGGATGCCTCAAATGGAGATTTCACTGCTCACGAAAGATACAAAGAATTTTAAACCGGGATTGTGTGTAACGACCTTTTATCTGGCAAAGGGGTTGGAATTCGATGCCGTGATGATTCCCTTTCTGGAAAAATATCGTACAGCCTTTCACAGACAGGCGCTTTATATCAATATTACCCGTGCCCTTCATGTGTGCAGCCTATTTTCTTCCGGAGACAGTAAGGGCAGCCTGGGAGATGAACTGACAGAGTACCGTGTGGAGGAAGGAATGGCTTAAAAAGCGATGAAAGAGAAAAGACGAAAGTTAACAAAATGGCCGGAACGGATTTTTAACAGTCTGTTTGTGTTTCTGGGGGCGAATGTCTATGCACTGAGGGCGATGGATTATCACTGGCTGACCCTGGTGCTGTCCTTTGTTGTGGGAGTTATTGTGGTGCAGGTTATGCCCTCCACCGTATGTAAGGACTATCAGACCCAAAAACTGAAGCAGACGGGAATGGGAGCAGAACTTCTGATTGCCTTTCTTGGGTCCTGTATCCTGTCCGGAATTCTGGCAATTCTGGGATTTACCGGGCATCTGGAAGGGGTGACCGGTGAATGGAAATTCTGGGTGATTAATACTTGTATTGTGATTCTTGTGGAGGCAGTATGTTTCTGGAATGGAATGATCCGAATCTTTCTGTATTCCAGCCAGCTGGGGATGAAATGGAGAGGAATCGGCATTGCCTGTGGGATGATACCGCTGGTACATTTATATGTTCTGGGCAGAATGATTCTGATTACGGCAAGAGAGGCTGACTTTGAAAATGACCGGCTGCTATTGGACGAAAGCAGGGCAGAGGAACAGATCTGCGCTACAAAGTATCCGATTCTGCTGGTACATGGCGTTTTTTTCCGGGATTCCCGTTATTTGAATTACTGGGGGAGAATTCCACAGGCATTGGAGAAAAACGGCGCAAAGATTTATTATGGAAATCATCAATCCGCATCTTCTGTGGCTGCTTCAGCAGCAGAATTGAAACAGCGCATGGAGGAAATCCTTCAAGAAACAGGTGCGGAGAAACTCAACATTATCGCTCATTCCAAGGGGGGACTGGATTGTCGTTATGCGATCTCCTGTCTGGGGGCGGCGGATTATGTTGTCAGTCTGACGACCATCAATACGCCTCATCGTGGCTGTGAATTTGCACAGTATCTGTTGGAAAAAGCGCCCCAAAAGCTAAAGGATACAGTAAGCAGCACCTATAACGCAACCATGAAAAAGCTGGGAGACGAAAATCCGGATTTCCTGATGGCAGTGGAAGATCTGACAGCAGATCACTGTAAGGCGCTA
>USSP01000229.1 GCA_900557385.1 uncultured Lachnospiraceae bacterium | reverse complement strand
TTGGGATTGGTGGCTGCGTTTATGCTGACAGGCTGCGGAAACGTACAGCCTACGGATGCGTCAGTGGAGTATGAGACAGAGAGTCTGACGGCAATGTCGGAAGAATCATCCCCGATGGATACCTCACAGGAGACAGCAGAGAATAGTACCGAAGAGAGTGAGGAAGAGAGTGTTGTGAGTGCAAATCCGAAACAGGTGGTAGTATATTTTGCCAACTGGAATTTAAACGAAAAGCCGGCAGCTGAGGGAGGAGAAGTAGCAAGCATACCTTGGGACAGCGTCAGTTATGTCAATCATGCTTTCTGGGCAGTGGTTCCGGCAGACGGTTCTACGCAGACCAGTACAGAACGCCGCAATAATGGACAGGAGCCCAGAACGGAATTTAAAATAGTCTCCACGGATCCCAAGAATGATTATGAAGATACGGCAGCCAGTGCAGTGGATCCCACGATGGAAAGAAATCATTTTGCAGAGTATGCCGTATATGCTGAAAAATATCCGGATGTAAATATTATGCTTTCCATTGGCGGATGGAGCCGATGTGGTTATTTCTCAGAGATGGCATATACCCAGGAGGGAAGAAATTCTTTTGTGCAGAGCTGCATGGAAGTATTACAGGAATATCCTTGGATAGACGGTATTGATATTGATTGGGAGTACCCTGGTGGAAGTAAGGATGGAGAGCGTAAACCGGAAGGCGGCGACGATCAGGGATGTCCCATTTTTGGCACAATGCAGGAAGATGATGCGAATTTCGCTTTGCTTTTATCAGATTTACGGACTGCATTGGACGAGAAATTCGGTGCTGGTGTGAAAAAACTGACAGCATGTGCATCGGCATCCACAGCGTGGACTTTACCTTGTCAGGATTGGGTGGCTGCGGAGCCTTATCTGGACATGATCAATATCATGACATATGATTTGGCAGGAACCTGGGATGGCGTGACCGGACATGCCGGCAGTGTAACAGGAGCCAAAAATGCGGCAGTCTATCTGATGATGAAGGATATCCCGGCAGAAAAATTATGTATCGGTTCTCCCATGTATGCCATGGCACTTCAGATGAAGGAAATCCCCGGTGGTAATGTGGTAGGAACAGCGATCGAGAGCTATAAACCTACCGATGATGAGATTGACGAGGAAGAACTGTCAGGTTATATTGCAGATGCGGTGAGCGGCTATACCATCAAACAGGATGGATTACGCTATGTGATGGATGAAACCTTTGATCAGGATACCGTAGGCTGGCATATGGGCTACGATAAGAATAATGGAGCGGCCTATCTATATAATGACGATGCGGATTCTCCTTATTATAAGTGGTATTTATCCTATGAAGACGCGTTGTCGCTGCAGGGAAAGCTGGATTATATCAAAGAAAAAGGGCTTGCTGGAATTATTGTCTGGGAAAGTAGTCTTGATCTTCCCAACCATGGGTATATTCGTCAGATGGGAGATCAATTATTAGGAGAACAGTAACAAAATTTTAATAATTCTTTCATTTGCACTTATTCCTGGACATGATAGAATAGAGAAGGAAAACAAACGGAAGAGGTATTGATCTGTGCAGGATATGACAATTGATGAAGCATGGCAGGAGCTTGCCAGTGAATCGGCACTTGATGTGGTGACAAAGGCGCAGCCCTTTATGGAGTTAATGACCAAATATCGGTGCGCATTGATGGAAATTGAAACCAAATTCAAAGTGCTGAATGAGGAATTTTCTATTGAGTATAACCGGAATCCCTTTGAATCGATAAAGACACGTCTGAAGAAACCAATCAGCATTATAGAGAAACTGAAGCGTAAGGGCTATCCGTTAACAATGGACAGCATTGAGAAAAATCTGGCGGATATTGCAGGTGTACGCGTGATCTGTTCTTTTCCGGAGGATATTTACATTTTATCGGAAATGCTGCTTCGTCAGGATGATATTGTACTCATTGAGAAAAAGGACTATATTGCCAATCCCAAACCCAATGGCTATCGTAGCCTGCATTTGATTGTGGATGTGCCTATTTTCCTTTCTACGGAAAAAAAGCACATGAAGGTGGAAGTACAGTTTCGAACCATCGCCATGGATTTCTGGGCAAGTCTGGAGCATCAGCTGCATTACAAGTCTACTGGCGATCCTAAAATTGCCGCTTCCCTGACCGGCGAACTAAAAGAGTGTTCCGAAACTATTTCAGGAATCGATCAGAAGATGCAGGACATGTTCAAAAAAATCAATTTGCTTTAAGGCATTTTATGCATAACAAAAAAGCGTTTTGCAAGACAGATTATATTCTGCCTGCAAAACGCTTTTTTGTTTATTGTGCTGATGCGAATTAGTTTTGATTCAGTGCATTCAGCATTGTTGAAACAATATCCGAAGTAGAGATCTCACCAGAAACACGGTCTTCAATTACTACGCAAAATGCAATCGGTAAATTGGGATCATCATTGAATCCAACCAACAAAGAATTTTCCGATGCCCCGTTCTGTACCTGTGCTGTACCGCTTTTTACACCAACGGGATAGCCAATAGAACTGTAGCGTTCCTGTCCATTTTGTCGCATGATCTGTTTTATCTGACTGGCTACTTCTGCGGAAAAAATGTTGTTCTCTCCATAGGTGGTTTTTGCTTCATATTTTGTGCTCCCAGTCACGTTAGTAGTATGGTCAATGAGATAGGGCTCTGTCACTTTTCCGCTGGCATTGGCAATGGCACTCTCCCACAGCATCATTTGCAGTGGACTTGCAAGTGCTTCGCTCTGTCCCATGCAACTCCACATGGTGTCAAAGTCGCTGGTATCTGTCAGCTTTGTAGAAGCACTGAAAGAAGATAACCCGTCAAATTGGATTTTCTGCATTTTTGTATCGTTTACCGCAATGCCCATACGTGTGTATGTTTGAATAATGTTATCCAACGGCATATCCTGTACCAGCTGTGCAAAAAACGGATTACAGCTGTTCTCAAACCCCTGCACAATGTTCTGTGTGCCATGTCCGTTAAGGTCATGACATTTGATCTGCTGATTGTATTTTGTGGTATAGATGCCGTTGCAAGTATATGTTTTGGACATCAGTCCATCATAACCGAATGTTTCCAGAGCCGCAGCAGTGGTTGCTATTTTTTGTGTGGAGCCGTTTCATAAAACGCTTTGCAAATCAAACTGCCGTCCGGCAATTCGCTGATATTGCTGTAATTATCCAGAATATTGACACTGGGTTTGCTGACGCACACCAGAATCTCTCCTGTTTGATAGTTGTAAGCGATTGCCGTTCCGTTTTTGCTGCCAAAGGCGTTATATACCGTTTGGTTGGCTTTATGATCCAATGTGGAGTAAATTGCCGTTTTTCCGTGAGGCGTTGCGCCAAAAATCAAACTATAGTTTTGCAGCTTTTCAATGTTTTCGGAAACCAGTGTATTTGTCATCTGACCGCTGTCATCGCCAATCACATTTCCCACATCTAAGAAATAGTTTTCGTCATAGGTTTCTGTAGAAGCATTTGGATCAAATAAAATCTGATTATTTCGATCATAGACCATTCCAAGCGTCACATCATCAGAATGGGACATATAAAAGGAAGATTCTTTTACTACTTTCCAAACCAAAACA
>USSP01000228.1 GCA_900557385.1 uncultured Lachnospiraceae bacterium | reverse complement strand
AGTTAAAGTTTCCAGATAGGTGGCAGACACCTGATAGCTGCGTTTTCGTCCCGTCCTCTGCGGATACGGCGTTTTCTGGCAATTTCCGGTGAGCTTTCCACATAAACCGGGATGTCCACACCATGAAGGTAAGGGCTTCCACCATGGGTCCACTCAATAATCAGCACGGAAATTCCTGAAAAATCTTTGTCAGAGAACCAGATTTCTCCATCCTCTCTTCCCATTTTCTTGATTTCGATGATATTTTCACCGTTTTTGAACCGTTCAATCATTTCATTGATGCGGTCAAACTCGATTTCCTCATCTGTACCAAGATAATTTCGCAGTCCATCCACGCCTTTCTCTTCGTATACCCGCATGCGCTCTTCGTCATTGCGTTTCGGAATCCGCCGTGGATAATCATCTCCCGTGAGCACATAACAGCCGATCTGGTTCTGTGCAAAACGTATCCGCAGGGCTGCTGCCAAGGTGGATTTTCCGGAGGCGGAACCGCCGAAAATACTTACCACCGTGCGTGCTTTTCCTTCCTGTGTCATGGTTTTCGTAATTTTCTGATACAACGCATCGGCAGAATCCATTTCTTTCAGGGCAAACTGGTACGCCTCGTACTCACTGTTTGCTCTGGGTAAGACCAGACCAGCCGCCATCAAAGCCGCGCCGTCATAGAGCGCTCCCGTATTTTCATCCAGATAGATGGCATCCGGATTTAGACCCTTGCATTTCACATACATGGAGGCTGCATTGCCCTCTGCCTCCAGACGAACCACACTGACCAACGCCTGCTTTTTATCTTTTGACACAGACATCCACGCGGCAAAGGGTGCGGAAAAAGGACTGGTAAGACGGTAATAAGTACCTTCACCTATTAAATTTTCATATTCTTTATAGATCTGAACCTGGCGTCTTACAATGGTCTTTTCTTCCTCGCTCAACAGCGCCGGATTTAATTCATAGCCAAAGGTTCCGGCCATGGCTACCACACCTCTTGTATTCAGGCTGACGCTTCTTCCGGTCTGATGATTGGGTACCGCGGATACATGGGAGCCCACCGCGGAAATCGGGTAGAAGAAGGAAGTACCGTACTGAATTTTCACCCGATTAATAGCATCGGTGTTATCGCTGCACCAGATCTGGGGGGTGTAATACAGCATGCCCGCATCAAATCTTCCACCGCCGCTGCTGCATCCCTCAATCAGCAGATCGGGATAACGCTGCACGATTTTTTCCAGGAATTCATAGAGCCCCAGTACATAGTCATAGGTAACATTTCCTGCATATACATCGGCGAGGCTGCGGTTCATATCCCACTTCACATAATCAACTTTGCCCTGATCCAGCACGGCACAAACCTGCTCGTAGACAGCATCCCGTACTTCTTTTCTGGAAAAGTCAAGCACCAGCTGATTTCTGGAACGCACCGGTTTCCGTCCCGGAATCTGAATGGCCCAGTCAGGGTGGGCACGGTACAAATCGCTGTCTTCGTTTACCATCTCCGGCTCGAACCAAATACCAAATTTCACGCCTTCGTTATGTACACGATCAATGAGCTGCGCCAGCGTGCCGCCCAGTTTTTCTTCATTGACTGTCCAGTCGCCCAGAGAAGAATTATCGTCGTTACGGCTTCCAAACCAACCGTCATCCATGACCACCATGTCGATCCCCAGTGATGCAGCTTCTTTTGCAAGATTTACAATGGTATCGCCATTAAAGTCAAAGTAAGCCGCCTCCCAGCTATTGATAAGGACAGGACGTGTGGCATGTACATAATTTCCCCGGCACACATGATCGCGGATACAGCTTTGGTACTGGTTGGAAAGTCCGGACAAGCCTTTTTCCGAATAGGAAAGAATCACTTCCGGCACCACAAATTCCGCGCCGGTCGCAAGCGCATAGTCAAACTGCTCCGTGCCCAGTCCCATGAGAAATCGGGTCTGTTCATACTGGTCTTTCTCTGCTTCGCAAAGAAAGTTTCCGCTGTACATAAACAGCATGCCGTAGCAGCTTCCCGCATCTTCTGTCGCTTCCCGGTCTGCCAGAATCACGCCGGGATTATATTGGTGGCTGGAGGTTCCTCTGCTGCTTCCCACGGAAAATTTTCCGTGTCCTAAAGGCTGCCGCTGGGGCATACGCTCCATATTATGTTTGCCGTAAAAGCTGATGACATCAAAATCACCGGTCACGAAATCCAGCACCGCTGATGCTGCTTTTTTGATAGTAATGTTCTCGCCGCTCGTATTTTTAATGATAACTGCTCTGGTGATGATGTCCGCTTTTTCCAGAACGCCATACAGCAGCTGTACTTCCACAACACCGGCCTCATCCCGAAGGGTGATTTTCAGTGTATCTGCATCCTCGTCCGATGCCCACACTGCAGGAAGTCCGGGTAAGTTATATTTTCCTTTATGGATTTCATAGTTTTTAAAAGTCAGATTGCAGCACTCCACTCCTTTTGCATCTGCAATATTGAGTGCATGCGCCCGGTAGTCGCCGGTTCCCAGTGTGGGATATTCCTGGGGAAGGGCATCCAGGGAATAGGTTCTGTCCATTCCCACCGCGTAGGGATTCCCGGAGAGTCCCCGATCCACATAGGTCAGGAGATATTCCATATTGCCCATCGAATGCGCGCCATAATACAGATGAAGCAGATAGCCGTAGGAATCGACCTTCATCTGATAGGTGGTGTTTGTTGTGTGCAGGGTGAAAATTTTGTCTTGTGAGTCGTAGTAAACCGCCATAGCAATACTCCTTTTTTTAAGAATTGGAAGATGAAAAAGCTAAAATTGAACACAGAACTGGATACGCTGGACTATGAATCTGATGAATATTTACATCTTACTATCAAACACACTGATATTGTCATTGAATTGCCAGTAACTTTCCATTAAATCTGCCGCATAGAGAACATGTCTGGTACTTACCAAACGATGATTCAGGTATTTTTTAAAAAAGGTTTTGACTTTTCGGCCAAAACCTTTTCCACTTTTACAACGTGTGATACTTGTTATATTTTATACTGACTGATATCCCCTCAGTGCTCCGTAAGATTATTTAACCCATGAACTCCCGTAAAGGTGTAATATCAGATGCTGCTGCCCTCTGATATGCCGCATCTTTCTTGATACCTGCAGCTGCCACTTCACCAAAAGCATCCTTATAATCTTCACAATAATCATATCTGGTCAGGCGTATGTTCATTTCACTGAGCAGTTCTTCCTTACGGCTCAGAGGACCTTCAAAAGACAGATCATATGCTTCCATATAAGGAACCAGTGCATTGTATTCTGCTACAAGACGTGCATTGGTCATGCTCTCCACAGGTGTACGTGCGTCAAACCAGTCCGGCATTTTAGACGGATTGAGTGGCGGAAGCGGGTCAAGTGTCTCTGTGGTTGTAGTGGTTGTTGCTGCAGCAGCTGTCTGTGTCGGCTGTGCTACCTGTGTCTCTTCTGTAAAGGTTGCAACTCTGCCTTCAGCCTTTCCATAAAGCATATAATGATTATAAAGTGCTGTTGCATCATATCCAAATGCTGCTTTCAAATCAGGATAGGTATCTGCATAAGTCTCATAGTCAAAAGTCTCCAGACTTTCTGCCGCGCTTACCGGAAGCACACTTCCCAAG
>USSP01000227.1 GCA_900557385.1 uncultured Lachnospiraceae bacterium | reverse complement strand
GCTCCCCGCAGTTCGTGGAGCTGGCGCAGAGCCTCCTCCACCACTTCCTCTTTTTTACCGCGGGTTCCATCTAACTCACTTCCCACCACCACATCAAAGTAGCTGTCAATGTGGAAATGCTCCAGAATCCGTCTCACAAAGACGCCGGGTTTGCTGGAGGCAATCGCCAGTGCCGCTCCCGCCTCCTTGCAGGCGGCAAGCATCTGTTCCGCTCCCGGATAAATCTCATTTTCAAAAATGCCAGTGTCCTTGAACCGCTCCCGGTAATACTGGATTGCCAAAAGTCCCTGCTCCTCGGTCATCCCGTGAAATTCCATAAAGCTGTCCAGCAGCGGCGGTCCGATATAAGGCTCCAGCTTGTCCAGATCCGGCTCCTCCATTCCCATTTTGTGAAGGGCGTACTGGACACAGGTGCAGATTCCCTTTTTCGGGTCGGTGAGGGTGCCGTCCAAATCAAATAAAATATAGGAAAACATCATTCTCTGCCCTTTCTCTTTCTTTCAATATAAATCAAATATACCATACACAGCACGATTTGTACAAAGGAAGAACAGGGCGTGTCGAGTCCGATTTTAAACAAGGGCCGAATAATTTTTCCCTTTGAAAAGTTCATTGCATGTGCCTCCTAAACTAACAGTGTAGAATCAAAAAGCCGGATAAGGCACAGGCATCTCAGCCTGCATCTTATCCGGCTACATTTCTTAAATATGAATGATTGCCTCCGATGACAATGCTATTTTAACGGAGTGGATTTACTTTGTCAAATCCTATGTGTTATTCTGTCGCCATCTGTTTGATTCGATCCATTGCTTTTCTTACTGCAGGGATTGCCAGCAGAATCAGAGTCAGCACCATCTCCGGCACAATATAACTCATATTGTATACAGTGGAACCCCAGATTGCTACCAGGTTTCCATGGGCATCTCCTACATACTCGGTGTAAAAAATCAGACCGGAAATCATGTGCATCACGAAACGTCCGCATACACCTACGATGTAGCCGATAACCAGACCGTTTTTCTTTTTATAGAAGAAACCGGACAGTCCCAGTGCGCCGAATGCCAGAGGATAGTCCAACAGTACCTGGAGCGGATGTACCACATAGGGGCCTGTGATAAACTGTAACACACCATAAGCCACTGCGGCAATGATGCCGGTTACGGGTCCGTACCAGTAGCCTACCAGACAGATAATCAACATACTGAACAGAGTTACAGAACCACCATTGGGCAGGCTGGGCAGTTTGATAACCGTAGCGATTACGGTTGCCAGTGCGATAGCCATGGCGGAAAATACGATTTGTTTGGTTTTGATCTTTTGCATAAAAAAATCCTCCTGGAATATGATTATTGAACATCATACCGGAGGAGTGCAGGCTGCTGTATGTCAGCAGCTCTGGAGAATCTGCAATGCAAATTCTCTGTAGGCTTTCTATACGCATAGTGTCATCTTTATTACACCTTGTCACTATACAGTAATTTGAGACTGCTTCTCTACGCCGGTATTATCCGGGTCAGATGATAAGGGTAAAATCTCAGCCGTAGCACCCCCAGCAAGTATTGGTTCTTCCCTACTATACAAAACATAGGTGGAACTGTCAAGCTATTCCGGTGTATCAGAAAAATGACATTTTATTTGACGATCATCAAATAAAACATCATTTTTAGGCCGTAGAAAAAGCTTATTATTTTCTTTGAAACCCATAAGCCATGATAAAGATCGTATCTTATGGGTGTTTTTCTGGAAGAATTGCGCAGCCTCTACCTATAAGTACCAGGTAGTGCCATTCTTATGAGTCAAATTTGCAAAAAAATCCGCTATTTCCAGCCCAAATGTCCTTTTGAAGACCTATAAAAGTCACCATAAATCTGTCCTTATGGGTAAGGCATCGTTTCATTGGACTCCAAGCAGCCCATAAGAGTTCGAGCAAGTCCACGCTTATAGGTTTACTCTGCATTTTAAAGGAATCTCAGAAGGTGGAGATGCCAAGATTCGTCCGTTACAGCAAAATCTCCTTCTCAAAATGAAAGGAATAAATCATCTGCTCTGCCACTTCTTTGCCCATCAGGCGTTCCAGTGCCTCCTTATAGTAGGCAAGCTGGGTACGGTAGCGTTCCACCAGTTCCACCGGTTTCTCCACCACATCCGTCTTGTAATCGGCGAGAATCATCTTTCCCTCTTCCTCAAAACATACATCGATGATTCCCTGCACCAGCACCATCTCCTCCTGGGGAAATTCTGCCCCCAGGCGGTCTGCAGGGACACCAAGCACAAAGGGCTGCTCCCGGTAAAGCTGTCCCCGTTTCTGCGCCTGTGCCATGCGCAATGCCAGTCTGCTTTGCAGAAAATGAGCAATCTTTCCGGGATTTACTGCCTCCCGGAATTCTCTGGTCAGCTTGCCATCCGTCGCCAATGCATCCATCGTCTGTACCACCGCTGCCTGCAGTTTCTGTAAATCCCCCTGCTCCATCAGTTCCAGAAAATCCGTAAGAGGCAGCAGCTCCAGCACCTTATGGAAGGCACTTCCTCTGGTGGTGCCGCTTACCTTCTCCTCTTGCCGCATAAATCCGGGCACATAGGGAACAATTTCTTCCTCTTTGAAGGCATGGAAGGACTCGTCCTCCTTTTCTGCCAGCACAGACATTGCCGCCTTTTTCAATTCCGATACCGTGGTTTTGGTATAAAGGTTCGCAAGATTGGCATGAGGGTAGTTCCAGGAAAACCGGATACGCAGTTCTTCCAATAGCTGCTGTTCCTGCCCGGATAATTCCGTTTTCCCACGAACCACATCCTGCAAGGCTGTCCGTTCTTCCAGCCGGGTCAGTTCCCGGTTCACTTCCCGAGCGGCAAGCTCCGGCATATCCATCACTTTCACGGTAAGTTTGGGAAATGCTCCATCCTCCGTGACAGCACCACCGGGCAGTTCCAGCTCTGCCTCCTGCAAAATCCGTGCAAACGCCGGATGGGTGCAAAGCACCGGCAGCAGATAGTCCAAAAAACAGGATGCCTTTGTCAAGGTCTGGAAATTTAATTTTCCTTCCGTTTCCGCTCCCTGTACTGCTTTGGCAAGCTGCTTTTTCCACTTGTCCTGCCCCTCCACGATTCCGGTGAGAATCAGCTTTTCCTTGGCACGGGTCATGGCTACATACAGTACCCGGAGTTCCTCCCCCAGGGAATCTATCTGCATTTTCGCCGCCATTACCGATTTCCGCATAGTTTTCTGGAAGGTGCGCCGCTCCAAATCCACCGCGTCCGTTCCCACTCCCATGTCCGGGTCGGTAAGAAGCATTTTGGTGGTATCCCGCATATTGAACCGCTTGGAAAGTCCCGCCACGAAACAGATGGGAAATTCCAGTCCCTTACTTTTATGGATGGTCATAATGCGAACCAAGTCCGCGTTCTCATCCAATGTCTCCGCCTCGCCGTAATCAACCTGGTACTTCTCGATTTTTTCCAGATAGCGGATGAAGTGGAACAATCCGTAAAAGCTGGTTTTCTCAAAGGCGTTGGCTTTCTCCATGAGAAGTTCCACATTGGCACGGCGTTTCTCCCCCGCAGGCAAGGCCGTCACATATTGGAGATAATGGCTTTCCCGGAACAGGGTCTGCAGCAGTTCATGGATAGG
>USSP01000226.1 GCA_900557385.1 uncultured Lachnospiraceae bacterium | reverse complement strand
AACGGATAATCACAAAAAAGAATATGTAAAAAATAAAAAGACTTAATAAACTGCTTGCCATACCAATCCCTCTCCTTCTAAGAAAATAACCATATTTAGCATATCATCAAATAAAGGCGAGCGCAAGAAATGGTTTACAAATAGGTAAAAGGTTCTCCTGCCTCCACAAACTGGATGGGAACTCCAGGGGCGAGGGGCTGCAGCCACTCCGGGAGATATTTCATGCCTGCCTCCTCTGTGCGGTTGTGTCCGGGAATAATCAATGCCTTGTTCATATTCATCATGGACGCATCCCT
Organism: uncultured Lachnospiraceae bacterium; assembly: GCA_900557385.1. Classification (GTDB taxonomy): domain Bacteria; phylum Bacillota; class Clostridia; order Lachnospirales; family Lachnospiraceae; genus UMGS2037. Next base: position 3,376 of record USSP01000226.1, on the reverse strand, counting down.
CACATAAGCGCAAAGTGTCCACTCCACGATTTCACCGCAGACAATGACATCCAGACTTTCTTCCTCCATAAGCTGCATGGGTGTGTACTCTTTGCCCAGTCCCAGGCTGCCACCGCCAATTAAAATTCCTACCCGTTCCACCGGGGTCTCCGGCTTTCCTACAATCTGCATCACATCCATGTGGAGTTTGCTTTTTAACTCCTTTGCCAGCTCGCCCACGGTTGTTTTAGGGATTTTATAGCAAAAATCCGACTCTCTGAGAATTTTCCGCTCTTTTGAACACATTTTGGGGATGTGATAGTTTTCCCATCCCAGTTCCCGGATGAGTCCCTGGTAAATTCCATCCCCTTCCACTGCCATGTGGATGTAGTCGTGCATCCGCCAGATTGCGATTCCGTAGTCCAATATCAGTTTTCTTTTTTCCAGATAAACGGAATCCTGCTCCTCCCACTCCCTGTCGTCATTGCAGGTAAAATAGGTAGGTTCATGGGTCACAATGAGATTGGCACCCAGTTCGTGCGCCTTTTTAATCACATCCACCGTTGCCATAAAAGTAGTCACGATTCCGGTAATTTCCATTTCCGGGTCACCCTCTATCAACTGGTCGCAGGTTCTGTCCAGCCGGTTTAACCCGCATTTTTCAATGACATTGTCAATTAACTCCTGTACTTTCATCTTTATGTCCATTCCTTTCTCCGGTTTTGTATTCATCCGAACCAATCCTTCAGAAACAATTCGTAGTTGTTACTCTGTTATCATACCCCATGGCAGGAATCTGCGCAAGAATGTGAACAGCCCGCGATAGAGTAAACTTACTGTCAGTTGGAGAGTCGCAGAAGATTCCCTGCTATGGATTTGCTCAGATCGTTTTCTCCTAGTCTACTTCTCCCATGGCCTTTTGTCAAATACCACCCAGACGCTCCCGGATCGCCAGCTTTTTCCGGATGTCTATACTCGGAATGGTTGCCTGCATCTTTTCGATGTATACCCTGTCATTGTCATGATGGTGGAGTAGCAGTTCCAGTATCTTTTCCTCTCCGTAATCCTTCACATAGCATCTCAGCCGGCATATCGCATCCGCTCCTTCTTCGCTCCAGCTCATTGGACGGGAACTCATACGGTCGGAATACATATGGCTCACAGTCATTCACCTTTTTTTCGTTCGGCGCACATTTCCGGATAGCTTTTAAAGTAGTAATGAGAAATCGTACGTGACTATCTGAAAAGATAGGAAGGAGAGAACAAAAATGCCAATAAAAACTTTACCGATCGGGACAGTAGTGCAATTAGTTGATGTGAAAGAGAAAGTTATGATTTGTGGAAGGCAGCAGATTAATGAAGAGGATGGATTAACATATGATTATTCAGGGTGTCCATTTAATGCAGTTCGAAAAGCAGCTCAGGCAGATGAAGCAAAACAAATTGCAACGGGGGCAGTCAAAGATGTTATCAAGAAGGTGACAGAGGGTGCCGCGAATAATGTGATGGATGAGTATGTGGCTACACCAGGAAATGCAGGTATGCCAAATGCAGTAAAGAGAGAATCAAGAGATAACTTGATATTATCTTATTGATCAGACGATGGGAAGGAATACAAAAGGGAATGTATCGATTGAAAGTGCAGCATATATTGTATTTGATAGCAGTAGTGTTTGGTGTAATTGGCTTTTTGAATTTTCAGAGCTCTATGCGTATATTATCCTATGAGAAAGTATCTGGCTACATAACGGATGTAGAGGAAACATCAGAATTGACGAAGGCAGGATATAAGCCAAAATATAATTATATTATTCATTGGTTCCGTGATGGTGAGGAATATCAACGAGCTGTATATGAAGCATTATCGGAGCCGGATGAGTCCGCAACAGAGTTTTGGGCAAGCCTGGATAATACAGACGCTATAGCTTCTGAACCGGCGGGTATTCGGACAGAGGCTTATCTGAACTGGCTGGTTGCCGCTTTGAGTGCGATCCTAGGGTGGATGATAGATGCCAGAAATACCAGGAAAACGGGAAAAAACAGAAGCAGACGTAGAGATGAAAGGGAAAATGCGCAGATTCTATGGTCAGTTGTTGCATTTTGCATGGCTATTGGTGTTGCTATTACAGGATTTTCACTATGGATTTCGTATAGAGACGGTTATTACATAAATTCGGTTATGAAGGATTTACTTCTTGTTTTTGCCATTGGATTCATTGGCTGTCTGATCGGAGTGAAAAAGAATAAGACAAAATAGGGGCTAGTGATTCATATTGGGAAAGATAATCATGAGAATCATGGAACGGGCTTGGGTTTTGAGTATCATGGGTTTATAATTCAAAAGAATACAGGAAACGTGAATTGGAATAAGCACTGAGGGGAAATGGCTAATTTAAAAAAATGTGATTTTATGGTTCATCCTAATGAACTACGGAAATGCATAATAGAGATTGATGCGGAACGTGTAGTATAGTATATTTATTAAAAATCAGGATAGTTGGAGGGACGATATGTACAATGAATTATTACCAATTTGATCTGTTGTACAGGTGAAAGGCGCAAAACGCGAATTTATGATTTGTGGACGTGTGGTTGCAAGATCGGGATCTGACGAAGTGTATGATTATGTGGCTGTTGTATATCCGGAGGGATTGCTGGATATAAACAATTTATACTTTTTTAATAGAAATGCAGTCGAAGCGTGTGTCTATAGAGGTTATGAGAGTCAGGAGGAGTACGATTTTAAAGAGAATGTGCTGGCTCCGTTAGACGAAGTAGAAGTGGTTGATGGGAAGGTTGTTCCTAAAAAATAGAGTATACGGTGATGGAGAAAAAGGAAATGATTATTGCGATTGTAATAGGCGTCTCATGTCTGTTCTGGATCATAGCTGCCATATTATTTGTATGTGCAAAAGGTGTGGATCGCAGGATTAGTGAGTCGAAGAAAGACTGCGTGGAGAAGACGACTGCGACAGTTGTGGATGTGGAAGAAGTCTACAAGAGAAATGTGGATACCTATAATTACACATGGTATCCCGTATACGAATTTTATGTAAATGGCGAACGGGTAGTACAAAAGAGTGTGATTGGAACAGGAAAAAATTCTGTTCAGACAGGGCAGCAGACAATCTTATATTATAATCCGGAGAATCCACATATGATATATGTTCCGGCAGAAAATCAGATGTCTGTATCGACAATTCTAAAAATAATAGGGATTGTTTTTGTGATTTGCGGATGCTTAGCGGGAATTATTGGTTTCGTTGTGTTTAAGAATATGTAAACATATAGCATAGGGATGAATGGTCTATGGGAACAGAAAAGCATGCCCTATGTGTGGGCTTGGCCACTCTGATATACGTGGATTGGTTACCTACAGGTCAATGGTCCGCCGTGA
>USSP01000225.1 GCA_900557385.1 uncultured Lachnospiraceae bacterium | reverse complement strand
TCGATGTGGAGAATCCGGAACTCATTGCGGCAGAGTTAAAGAAGTGTGCAGATATTATTGATGCCATGGATTACCGTATGCAGGAAATTCGTAACATGATTGACCGGAATCCCAACCGGGAGAAATTAAGATGGTGCGCCATTGGAGATTCCATTACCTTTTTAAATGATCATTTGGAACAGACCGGGGAAAGAGTCAAGAATGGTTATTTAACCCGGACAAGGAACAAGTGTGAACATGAATACGATATGGAGATTATGAATCAGGGAATTGACGGTTCGGTCACAGGAGATTTTGTCCATCGCGAATTGCCGGAAGCCGATCTTTATACCGTGCTTCTTGGAACGAATGACTGGAGTCAGGGTGTACCATGTGGTACGGCAGAAGATTTTATTAATCGCCATGAGGGAACCATTGTAGGAAACCTGGGGATTATTCTGGATCATATACATGAGAAGTGCCCGGATGCCAGAATTATTGTAATGAATCCGGTAGAGCGTGGAGACTTTGTAGAGATCATTGATCCCAGCAATAACATGCATGGAAGCTATGCATTATGCCACGGACAGAAGCTAAAAGATATATCTGCTAAAATTTTCCGATGTGCAGATAGCTGTGAATGGGTAGAGGCATTGGATCTCCATAGACTTAGTGGATTTAAACAGGGAAATGTGCTGCACTTCAAACGAATCAAAGTGGATGGGGAATACCGTAATGTGGAGTTCCCGGACTATGTGCAGTATTCTTACGATCCGGAGACGGACGAGTATCCATATCCTTCTGCAGCCGGTTGGATGACTTATGATGGTTTGCATCCTTCCGATGAGGGAAATGAGCGGATCGCTACCATCCTGGCAGAACAGATTTTGCAGGTACCTATGGAAAAACGCATTTATGAATAGGAACAAAATAGGTGAAATAAATAGAAGAAAACCCGGAGGCCCCCGGGGTCCCGGGTTTTTTTGAAAATGGGAAAAAAAAAAAAAAAAAACCGGGAGGCCTCGGGGTTTCCGGTTTTTCGATAAAGGGATCCATAACTACGATTTACAGTAAGGGGTACTTTGCAGTCAGCTTCTCAACAATAGCTTTTGCGGCAGGAACATTTGCTTCTCCCCCCTTGATGATCAAGGCGATTGCTTCTGCAATTTCATCCATATCCTGGGTATTCATGCCACGGGAGGTAACAGCCGGTGTACCCAGGCGGATACCGCTGGTGACAAACGGTTTCTGCGGATCGTTGGGAATTGTGTTTTTATTGGCAGTAATATTGGCTGCATCCAGAAGCTTTTCAATTGCCTTACCAGTGAGATGATAGGGAGTGAGATCCACTAACATCAGATGGTTATCGGTGCCGCCGGATACGATTTTGATATCGCGGCTTAGTAAGCCTTTGCAGAGAGCCTGTGCATTGTCAATGATCTGTTGCTGGTATATTTTAAATGCGGGAGATAAAGCCTCTTGAAAGCAGACAGCTTTGGCTGCGATGACATGCATCAGCGGTCCACCCTGGGTTCCCGGGAAAATTGCCTTGTTGAAATTGAAACGTTCATTGGCTTCCTTATTGCAGAGAATCATACCACCTCTGGGACCACGTAATGTTTTATGGGTCGTAGTGGTAACCACATCTGCGTAGGGAATCGGACTGGGATGCAGACCGGCAGCAACCAGACCTGCGATATGTGCCATGTCTACCATGAGGACAGCACCTACTTCATCAGCTACCTCGCGGAATTTTTTAAAATCAATGGTGCGGGCATAAGCGGAAGCACCGGCAATAATCATTTTCGGTTTGTTGGCGATGGCAAGTTCACGCATTTTGTCATAATCCAGAAAACCGTTATCATCTACACCATAAGGAACGATGTTGAAGTACTTACCGGAAACATTGACCGGACTTCCATGGGTCAGATGACCGCCATGATCCAGATTCATTCCCATAATAGTGTCGCCGGGTTCACATACAGCAAACTGTACAGCGAAGTTCGCCTGGGCACCGGAATGCGGCTGTACATTGACATAATCACAGCCGAACAATTTTTTTGCGCGTTCAATGGCAAGCGTTTCCACAACATCCACGTATTCGCAGCCACCGTAATATCTTTTGCCTGGATAGCCCTCTGCGTATTTGTTGGTAAGAGGACTGCCCATTGCAGCCATAACGGCTTTGCTTACCCAGTTTTCGGAGGCAATCAGCTCAATGTGAGAATTCTGTCGATTTTGCTCATCCACGATTGCCTGGGCAATCTCGGGATCTGTTTTTTGTACTTCATCAAATGAATACATACAATACTCCTCGCTTTCCGCGCATTAACGCACTAAATTGAAAATATTATAGCATAGTATGTTTTTACGGAAATATAGTCCAATAGTACTTAAAGTTTAGAATTTTTTTACTTTACTTACCTGTCGAATACTGTTAGAATAGCGAGGTGTAAAGACAGATGTGTACAAAGTTGGACTGAGGGGTGGAGCATGTACCATGTGATTGTCAATCCGGCATCGAAATCCGGTCGGGGAATTCGAATCTGGGAAGAATGTCAGAAAATACTGAATCGCAGACAGATTCCTTATGAAGTCTTCTTTTCTGATAAAATTGGACAGATTGAGGAATATGTACGCAAAATGACACAGGATCCGGAACAGCATTATGATATCCTGGTGTTTGGCGGCGATGGCACCATGAATGAGGTGGTATCCGGGATCTGCTATTTGGATCATGTGCGGATCGGATATATTCCCAGCGGTTCCAGTAATGATCTGGCACGGGACATGAAAATGTCAGCAAAGCCCACAGTTCTCATGGAGAAAATCCTGAAAAACGAACAGGGATATCTGATGGATGTAGGCAATTTGCAATTTGCCTCTGTTTCGGAGGAGCATAGTTGTCTTTATAATCAAGAAAGATTTTCCGGAGTGAAACGGTTTAATGTCAGCTGTGGAATCGGATTTGATGCTGCAGTTTGTGAGGAAGCCCTACATTCCAAAATGAAAGAAGTGTTGAATCGGTTTAAAATGGGGAAGCTGGTTTATTTATGTATTGCATTGAAGCAGTTAATCAAGGCAAAACGGGTTTCCTGCGATTTGTATTTAGATGGAAAAGAACCGATTCATTTAAAAAGATTGTTATTTGTGTCCTGTATGAATCATAAATACGAGGGCGGCGGTTTTATGTTTGGACCGGATGCGGACTATCAGGATGGAATGCTGGATTTATGCGTGGTGGGAAATATTCCCAAACCGTTGATTCTGGTGGCATTGCCCACGGCAATGAAAGGAAAACATTTTGTGTTCCCTTGTATCGAGAAATATCGCGCCCGGGAAATTCATATCAAAACCTCAGAACCACTTTGGGTACATACCGACGGTGAGGTCTATGTGAAGTCGGATGACATATACATTAAGAATGAACCAACTAAAATGAGGATGATTGTTTAGGAAAAGAGGAATATTATGAAAGAATTGTGCCGTAAATATCGGCATGCGCTGCCATTGCTTATCTACGGAATCGTGTACCTGGCATGGTTTTCTCATCTGGAAAAAACGGTAACCAGAGGATACACGGTGATTCATGTAGCTTTGGATGATTACATACCGTTTTGTGAAGTGTTTGTTGTACCCTATTTTTTATGGTTTGCCTATGTGGCATTTGTAGTGATGTATTTTTTCTTCAAAGATAAGGAAGATCTTT
>USSP01000224.1 GCA_900557385.1 uncultured Lachnospiraceae bacterium | reverse complement strand
TCTGTGTACTCAGATTAGGTGAATTTTTATATTGAAACTTTTAGTGAGGACTAAATTAGCACTTGTGATGGAGCTTATCCACCGGCTGGTTTGGTCCTCTTTTTATTTGAGAGGAGTGGTCGAATGAGTAAGGTGTTAATTTGGTTCTTAATCATCATTATTACAGTAGTCATGTATAGACTTATGAAGGTAAAGGCGGAGAGTGACGAACTGTATGAGGAATTAATACGCACTGTGCAGTACAGCACAGTGCTGGTTGAAAATAGCAGCTCAGTTTACAAACAAATATTTAACTAAGAAAGCGAGGAATAGCGTATGAAGTATTCAATCAGAGTAAACGAAGTAAGAGGAAAAGAGGGCAGTAATGTCAAAGGATTTGCAATAGTGGTTTTTGGTGATTCATTCAAGATTACCAATATCGCAATCCTTGAGAATAAGGACAGAGGAGAACTTTTCGTATCCATGCCAAGATACCGTTCTAACAAGTGTGACGAGAGCAATGGTGTGATTTACAAGGATGTATGCAATCCGATCACAGCAGGGTTTCGAGAGGAACTCTACAAGAATATCTTTGAGGCTTATGAAATCTGGTGATGGATGTGCAGCTGGATAAGGACAAGCGTGTGGAAAGTGAAAACACAAAGGCACAGGAAGAGACAGCGTCATTCCCGAAATATCCTTCTTCTGGTATCCGGCATTCACCATATCCTTTAAGGATGCCACACGAACCATAAAGAATTCATCCAGATTCGAGGCTGTTATGCTCAAAAATTTCAAACGTTCAAACAGTGGAATCTTGCGATCTCTCGCTTCATTCAAAACTCGTTCATCAAACTTGACCCAGCTTAATTCCCGATTCATAAAATAGGACGGGTCTGAAAATTTCTCCTGTTTCAACTTACTTGTATCTCCCTTCTATCCAAATCTAAATCACACGCCTCTGACGGATTACAGGCTTGATACTGTAAACCTCTTCAAAAAACTGTGCCTTATGTTCAAACAAGCCCTGTTCCAGGGTAATATCGGTGTTCGTCTTCACCGTGATAATCAATGCATCCTTCTGCAATCCTACAGAGACATTGCGGAATTTTTCTTTGTGGGATCGATCCAATCCGTTCGCCACCCGCAGAATCGCGGTAAGTTTGGCAATCACCAGATAGGATTTCCGGTCCAGTGTGGTGGTCTTTCCCAGTTCCTCATAGCTGTCCAGTTCCATATGATTATACCGTACCACATTGGCCACAATTTCCCGTTCCAGATGCGATAATCCGATAATCTCTGTCGACATAATGATATCATAGCCACATTCTCCTAAATTCGTGAGGCTGATATATCTGCCACAGTCATGTAACAATGCTGCCAGTCTAAGTAACAGGCGTTCTCTTTTCCCCAGACCGTGAATTCTTTTCATACTGTCAAAAATGGTGAGCACCAGCATCTCCAATGTCTCGGAACGTTTCTTGCTTCCCATATACCGCTTGGAAATATTTCTGGCACAGGCAATAATATCCTGCTCAAAGTCATGGGGAAGTGCAAAGATCTTGCGGTTTTCTGCATATTCATAAGCCATGCCGTCACAAAGTGTCACACCAGGAGCCCAAATATACTTTGCATCCATGCTATGGACAATCTGTTTTAACAGCATAGAGGAAATAACAAGAAGAAGGGCATTATCCTCTGTCATTCCATAGGTTCTGGCAATCTCCGTCATATTCTTCTCTCTCAGGAAAAGCAGGAAATTCTCATATCTTTCTGCATCCACACAGCCCACGCCGTTTTCCTGGGGAGCAGACTTCTGGATCACATAGGATAAATAATCATCCACTACAATAATATTTTCAATCTGGCGATCCTTTAAATACAGCTTCTTAAAGGCATCAATCTGTGCCTCCACCATCTCGTCAATCAACTGGGCATAGTGGCTCCTGGTGACTTCCATATTACTGAGCCGTTCCCGGATACGCAAAATGCCGAGACGTATATTCTGTGTCGTCACAAGCGTATCTTTATCAAAAAGAGAAATCTGCATGGAACCGCCGCCGATATCCACAATGGCCGTTCCCTTTTCTATAATCCTATTAAACACCTCTCCTTTTGATGCCACAGACTTGTAATCCAGAAAACGTTGTTCGGAATTGCTGAGCACCTCCAGTTTCACTCCGGTACGTTGTTCAATCAGATCCAAAAGCACCACGGTGTTTTGTGTTTCACGGATTGCACTGGTAGCATAAGCCTTATAGTCATCCACTTTGTAGGTTGTCATAATTTCCTTAAATTCCTTCAGGATCCTGCACAGTTCTTCTACCCGCTCATTTTCAATCTTACCCTGCGCATAGGTATCCGAACCGAGATCCAGACGATACCGTACATCGTCTACCTGGCTCATGCCACTTGCAGTGACATTATAAATTTTCAGATTGAGTTCATAAGACCCCACATCAATCGCTGCAAATATTTTCCCTTTCATAAATTTGCTCCTTATCAGTAATTTCCCAGTATCTTCATGTTTCTCGCTTCGTCCCGTAATCCCCGCAGTGCATTCTTCACCGCACTATCCGAAAGATTTCCCTCGAAATCAAGGAAAAACCGGTACTCCCAGGTCCGATCTTCAATCGGACGGCTTTCAATCTTACAGATATTTAAGCCATTATAAATAAAGTGCGACAGCATATGGTACAAAGAACCGGATTCGTGGGGTACCTCAAAGCAAATACTGATCTTTTTAGCATCCTTCCGGAAGATCTTCTGATTCGTAACAATAATAAATCTTGTGGAGTTATTACTGGACTGGTTCACACCTTGTTTCAATATCTCCAGTCCATAAATCTCTCCCGCATAAGCACTGGCAATGGCTGCCTGGGAGCAGTCTTTGTCCTGTGCAACCTTTCTTGCGGCAAAGGCATTATTCTGCATACTGATCTGTTTCCAGTCATGCTCGCTTAAAAACCGTGCACTCTGCATCAGCGACTGGGGATGGGAATACACTGTGCGGATATCCTCCAGCTTTGTTCCCGGTAAGCCTAACAGACAATGTTCGATTTTGATAATCTGCTCCCCTACGATATAATTCTCATATTCTACCAGAAGATCATAAATTTCACTGACGATACCGGCTGTGGAATTCTCAATGGGAAGAACGGCAAAATCCGCACTTCCTTCTTCAATCGCTGCCATGGCATCCCGGAAAGTATCCACATGCATGCTGGAAATCTTATCTCCAAAGTACTGGCGCATCGCCGCCTGGGAATAAGCTCCCTCTGCTCCCTGAAACACCACTCTCGCACCTTCCTGATCCAGCTTGTCCACAGCAATAAAGGGAAGTTTTCCCAATGCTCCCTTTTCCGCCAGAAGCTTATATTGCAGCTTACGGCTCATGGACATAATCTGTTCAAAAAGTTCCTGGATCCCCACACTGTTAAAATCATTGTGGGTCATGGATTTCACTTTTGCAATTTTCTCTTCTTCCCGGACCTTATCAAAAACCTTCTTACCGTTTTCTATTTTGTACTCGGCAACCTGTCTGCAGATGTCCATCCGCTTCTCATATAATTCTACGATGTCTTTATCGATTGCATCGATCTGCACCCGTAATTCGCTTAAATCCATTCTGTTTCTCCATTCTGATTTAATACTGTTTATCTTATACCATCCCCACCTTGATAGCAATACTTTCAAGCAGTATAATAGTTGTAAGCGAGGTAAAATTTATG
>USSP01000223.1 GCA_900557385.1 uncultured Lachnospiraceae bacterium | reverse complement strand
GGTAGGGATTCCCAATGTGGGTAAATCCACCTTTATTAACGCCTATGCAGGGCGTGCCTGTGCAAAGACCGGCAATAAACCGGGAGTAACCAAAGGAAAACAATGGATCCGCCTTGGGAAAAATCTGGAACTTTTGGATACACCGGGGATTCTGTGGCCGAAATTCGAGAGTCAGATCATCGGAAGAAATATAGCCTTTATCGGTTCCATGAATGATCAGATCATTCAGATTGAGGAGCTGGCATTAGATCTGATCGGAGTGCTGGAAGACTTATATCCGGGAATCTTAAAGGCTCGCTATGAAGCAGAGACACCGGTAAAACTCCAGACAGAGGACAGGAAAGCAGGGATGCTGTACCAGATTTGTGAGAGCCGCAAATGCTACAAAAAAGGCGAAGAATATGACACGGAGAAGGCTGCGGCATTATTACTGGATGACTTTAGAAACGGACGTCTGGGTAGAATCACATTGGAACAGGATTTGGGAGGAACAGAAAAATCATGAAGAAAATCATAAAAGAGATTATTACCACCAGTCTGTATGTCTTACTTGTGCTTTGTCTCAGTTATTTATTTATTACGTTTGTGGGACAGCGTACAGAGGTACAGGGTTCCTCCATGGAAGCTACATTGAGTAACGGAGATCAGCTGATTGTGGATAAGATTTCCTACCGGTTCCGTGATCCGAAGCGATATGATATTATTGTATTTCCTTTTCGTTATGAAGATAATACCTTCTATATCAAACGAATTATCGGTTTACCCGGTGAAACCATTCAGATTGATGGGGAAGGAAATATCTGGATCAATGGAGAGATCCTGGAAGAGTCCTATGGAAGGGAGATTATCCGGGATCCGGGACTTGCGGTGGAACCCATTACGTTAGGAGAAGACGAATATTTTGTGATGGGTGATAACCGCAATAATAGCTCTGACAGTCGTGTGGAGGCAGTGGGAAATATTCATCGGGATGAGATTATCGGACGGGCATTTATCCGTATCTGGCCGCTGTCCAAGTCTGGAATATTGAAACATCAATAGGTAAGAGGAGCACAATGGAAGAAAAGATAAATTTCATTAAACAGAAACTACAGGCAGCTACTCCGGAGGAGCTGCCTGTATTCATACAATGCTATGAAACAGATGAGAGAAGCGGTGTCAAGGCGCTGGTGACAAAAGCGCAAAAGACATTGGAAGCATATCATAAGGAACTGGCTCGTACCAAGGCAATGAAGGCTTATGAGGAAAAATACAGTGACTACGCCTATATTTGCGGGATTGATGAAGTGGGACGCGGTCCCCTTGCCGGTCCGGTAGTGGCAGGTGCTGTTATTTTGCCGAAGGACTGTAAGCTTCTGTATCTGAATGATTCCAAACAGCTTAGCGAGAAAAAAAGAGAGGAACTCTACGGTCAGATTATGGAGGAGGCTGTAGCGGTTGGGATCGGCTATAACAGTCCGGAACGAATTGATGAGATCAATATACTCCAGGCAACCTATGAGGCGATGCGGGAGGCGGTTTCCAAGCTTTCGGTGACACCGGATCTTCTTTTAAATGATGCGGTGACAATTCCGGGACTGCCGGAGACCTTGAAACAGGTGCCGATTATCAAAGGGGATGCGAAGAGCATTTCCATTGCGGCGGCGTCCATTGTGGCAAAGGTGACAAGAGATCGTCTCATGGTAAAGTATGATGAAGTTTTTCCGGAATACGGATTTGCAGCAAATAAAGGATATGGTTCTGCAGCCCATATTGAGGCTTTACAGACCTATGGACCATGTCCGATTCACAGACACTCTTTTATTAAAAACTTTTTCTGATATTAGGAAACGTGTATGGCAATCAGTTTGGAATCTCTGTTTAATTTAAGAACGACCACGCGTGTGACGGAGGATGCCGGGGCATCCCAGACTTCCGGAAACCAGTCAGCTGCCGGTACTGCAGGAAGAACGAATACGGCAATATTGGAGGGCATGGCGCCGGGACAGACGGTACAGGGTACGATTGTATCTCTGGATGGAGAAGAAATCCAGTTGCTGCTAGGAGAAGGACAGACCATCCGGGCACAGGTGGATGAAAGCATGAACTTGCAGGTGGGACAGAAACTGCTTTTCACGGTGATGGGTAACTCTTCTTCCCAGGTACGCCTCAGTCCGCTTTTTTTTAATATGGAACAGGGGCTCAATGCCCAGAAAGCGTTGGACGACGCAGGTCTTCCCGGCAACGGGGAGAATATGACCATGGTGAATGCTATGATGAAGGAGGGGATGCCCATTGATAAGGAATCCCTGCTGCACATGAGCCGTACCATGGCAGCATATCCGGAGGAGCCGGTGATGAATCTGGTACAGATGACCAGAATCGGCATGCCTATTACTACAGAAAATCTGGAGCAGTTTGCCCAATATAAAAATCTGGAACATAAGCTGGTGGAAGGAATGGAAACGGTTCTGAATGAGCTGTCCGCCACTTACACGGAGATTGCGGATCGCTTTGGTGCAGACAGGGCAGGAGCATTTTATCAGGCACTATTGGATACTTTTTTACCGGAAGCGGGAGCAGCGGGAATACCGGAAGAAGCGATTCCCCAGGAAGGACTGGTGGAAAACGGGGAACTTCCAGACACACGCGTAACAGAGGATGGAACGGTAGTACAGCCGGAAGCAGCCGGGAGAGAAAGTGGCGGAACAGCAGCGGTATCGAATGACGGAGAAAGCCAAAACCTGCAGCCCCGGAGTCTGCAGCTTCAGGAGGTGCTTTCCAAAGAGGAACAAAATCAGCTTAACCGGCTGTTGGGAAAAGAAATGGGAGAAACAGATGGAACGGCCACGGTACAGGATACCTTACAACTTATCCGCCAGCTGGCACAGAAGGGAAGTCTTTCCACCCGACAGTTACATGAATTCTATATAAATCCCGCCTTTTCCAAGCTGCTAAACGCACAGATAGACAGCCAGTGGCTGCTAAAGCCCCAGGATACCGAGAATGGCAAAAATGTGACCCAGCTCTATGAGAGACTGCGCAGCCAGACGCAGAAGCTGGAGGATGCGCTGACGCCTTTTGTAAAGGAAGACAGTGCAGTGATGAAAAGCGTTACCAATCTGAAAGAAAACGTGGAGTTTATGAATCAGCTGAATCAGATGTTTACCTATGTGCAGCTGCCCTTAAAAATGGGAAAATTCAATGCCCACGGGGACTTGTATGTGTACACCAACAAACGGAACCTGGCGAAAAAGGACGGACAGGTGAGCGCATTGCTTCATCTGGATATGGAACATCTGGGACAGATGGATGTCTATGTGGCAATGGCAAACCAGAAGGTAAGCACGAAGTTTTACCTCCAGGACGAAGAAACCATTGACTTTCTGGCAGCCCATATTGACAAGCTGGATGCAAGTCTGGCGAAACGAGGCTATCAGATGCATTCGGAACTGATCCAGAAGGAACATCCGGAAAAAGAAACAGCTGTTATTGAAGAAATTTTAAAGGAAAACCGGAATGTGATGTCCACGGGAGTGGCAGCCTATTCCTTTGATATGAAGGCATAGCCTGAAAGTATGGCATGAATGCATAGAGGTTTACGATGGCAGAAAAGAAGAAACTGAAACAGGCGATTGCCCTGGAATATGACCCGCAGAATGCTGCACCTACGGTAGTGGCAAGTGGTAAGGGAGCTACCGCAGACCGGATCATTGAGAAAGCAAAAGAGGCAGG